>JAPDJZ010000064.1 GCA_029258815.1 archaeon | reverse complement strand
GTATCAATGTAGAAGGAGGTTAGGTGGCCCGCCTTATAGCCTAGGAAGCCCAGGGGCTTGGGATCGCCCTCGCGGGGAGGCCAATACTTCACCCTAGGAACGAGCCTGCTGGCTCGGCATCTCGGGAGGAACGCCAGCGACCCCGCCCTAGGCTTCGAGTCCTTAACCATCCCTCGTCCTTCCGCTAGACCGGGGCTCGACGATAAATAGCTTGCCGTCCCCCGGGTCTCGCTTAAATAGGGGGATTGGCCGGGATTAGCTGTATGAGCTTAAGGGAGCTTCCCGTAACGAGGGAGATTATTGAGCTCATCTCGAGGCCCAACGTCGTCGGGCTCGCGACCCATAGGCATCTACCCCACGAGCGGGCGATCTACCTAAAGCATGGGAGATGCGGGTTCGCGGTAGACGTTCTAGTCGAGGAGGATGGCGCCAAGAAGCTCTACTCGATCCTAGTCGAGGCCGAGGTTAAGCGGACGAGGCGGAGGTTCAAGTCCTTTATGGAGCTGGGCGGGACGATCCACTACCAGCTATCCGAGAAGATCGACGGCGGGTTCAGGCTCAGGCGGAGGAGGCTAACCTACCGAAACGGGGAGGAGCTATTCCACCAGGTGGAGCTCGTTAGAGCCGCCTTTTACCAGAAGTATAGGGAGCTTAAGTCCCGGGAAGGCGTCGAGCCGTCGAGGATAAGCGAGGAGATCTTCCACGCGGCCGGGATAAGCCCCGACGAGATGCTGCTGGGCGTCTGAAGAGCCGATGATCTCCCTAGCGGTAGCGCGAAGCCCCGAGGAGGCGCGGAGCCTAGCCCGCGGAATAGCGCGGAGGATGAGGCATAGGTGTGGGAAGCCTCTTAGGGAAGCCGAGCTCGAGGCGAGGTTCGGGCACCTCTGCCTGATCGCGAGGGAGGGCGAATGTCTTCTAGAATCCGATAGAATCGCGGCCTCCAAGCATCTAGTGCCCGGGCATAGGAACTTCTTAGAAGAGATTGTGGAGGCTGCTAATCCGACAGAGCTTGGGGAGAAGCTTCAGGGGCTCGAGGGTTTTTACGCCGGAGCCTACGCCTCGAGGGACTTCCTAATCCTGTTCCGCGATCACGTTGGGCACATGCCGCTAGCATACCTAATGGGGAGGGGCGGGGTCTCGGCGGGGCTGGAGAGGAAGTCGCTGGGATCCGGGGCTGAGCAACTTCATCCCGGCTCCATGCTGGTTGTCGAACCCGGCGGAATCCGGATCGAGAAGTGGTATTCGCTCAAGCCCGTCGACGCGGGCGAGGCTTGGAAGCTCCTCGCCGAGAGACTATCCCGCGCCGCCGACGCCTACCTACCCGGCGAATTCCGCCTAGCGTTCTCCGGAGGCTTGGATAGCAGCCTACTCGCGCATCTAGCCCTAGGTCTGGGGAGGAGGGTTAAGGCGGTTACGGTGGGCGTCGAGGGGTGCCTTGACCTGAGATGGGCCTCGGAGGCGGCCGAGATCCTAGGCCTAGATATCGAGATTAGGGTCATCGGGGATGACGAGCTTCTGGAGGCGGTCGAGCTGGTGGGGGAGAGGATTCCTAGGAGGAGCTTGATGGATCTGGCGATCGCCGCGATTCATTACTTCTCCGCGAGGAGCGGCGCGGTTCTGGTCTCGGGTCAGGGAAGCGACGAGCTATTCGGGGGATACTGGAGATACGAGGAGGCTTTGATGAGGGGCGGACTGGAGGAGGCGTCGAGGAGGATTCGGCGGGATATCGAGAAAATCCACGAGAGGACCTTGGAGAGGGATGAGATCGCGGTAGCCCTAGCCGGAGGGGAGCTGCTAGCCCCCTACCTAGCTAGGCCGATCTACGAGCTCGCGATCGCCATAAGCCCCGAGCTCAAGGTTAGAAGGCTGGCCGATCGAGTAGTTAGGAAGTGGGTTTTGAGGAGGGCGGCCGAGGAGCTGGGGTTGCCCGAGAAGCTTCTCGAGAGGCCGAAGAAGGCGGCGCAGTATAGCTCCGGGATCTTGAAGATGCTTAGAAAGCTTCTCAAGGAGCCGGCGAGAGCTTCCCCAGGAGGGCGGATGGGGTAATGGCTTCGGAGGCTATTCTGAAGTTGCATAGGCTCGTCTCCGGGCTCAAGAGGCTTAGGAGGAGCGGGTGGGTTGAGCGGGGGGTTGAGGATCCGGAGACGGTCGCCGAGCATAGCTACGCCGTGGCCCTGCTCTCCATGCTCTTAGCCGAGCTCAGGGGCCTAGACCCCCTCGAGGCCGCCAGAATAGCTCTAATCCACGACCTACCCGAGGCGGTTCTAGGCGATCTAACGCCGAGGGAGAAGAGGCTCGTAGAGGGGCTTGGGGAGAGGGAGCTCGAGGTCGTTGAGGATCTGGCCAAAAGCATGCCGGAGGAGATCGGCTCGAGATACCTCGAGGCTTGGAGGAGCTACTCCGCCGGGGGCGATCCGGTCGCGAGGCTCGTCAGGGCCGTCGACAAGCTTGAGATGGGCTTGCAAGCGCTGGAATACGCTAAGGCTGGATGCGCGGAGGCTCTGGAGATCTATCGCTCCGCCCTAGAACAGATCGAGGATCGGGAGCTTAGGAGGCTTCTCGAGGAAGCCGGGCGGGGGCTAGCTTAATACGATGCGAGCCGCTCGTCTAGATTGGATGGCCGCAGCCCGAGGATTATCGATGTTCGCGAAATACCCCTTCCTACCCGAGGCCAAGAAGCATCTCGCGAGATACGGGATAACCCTCGAAAGCTTCTCGGATCCGGCCTATCGAAGGGTTATCGAGCGGGCTAAGCGGAGGATCCTAGACGCCATCGAATACGGCGACGAGATAGGGCCGTGGAGCGTCTCGGACGACGACCTCGTGGAGCTCGCCTCCTTCCCCCTAGCCGTGGCCATGGTGGCCGCGATAGGCGATCGAAGGCTCATGAGGAGGTTCGCTTTGGCGGAGGCGTCCCTAGCCGTGAAGCTTCTCGAAAGCGAAGACCCGGGCTGGAGAGATGAGATGGTTCTGAGGATCGCTAGAGAGGTCTTCGGCCTCGACGTGAAAGCCGACGGGAGGATCGTCGGGGGGGTGCAATACGATTACTCGCTGGGCCTGAGGGACTACCTTCGGGGAGCCGTGGGCTTCAATAGACCGGAGTGGAAGCTCGTGAACAGGATCCTAGATCACGGAAGAGTTCTCGTAACATCCCGCGAGCTCATCAGGCTTATGAAGGATAGGATAATGAGCCATATACTCGGTTTGCTCGAGAAGGCCGGGAGGCCGAGGGGTCTGCCGAAGCCCGTCGAGGAGGCGATTGAGGATGTCAGGAGGAAGCTTCCATCGAAGCCCATCGAGCTGGATCTAAAGTCCCTGAAATCCGGCCCGGATACGTGGCCCCCGTGCATGAGGGCGATAGCCGATCAGCTCCTCTCGGGCCAGAACGTAAGCCATTTCGCGAACTTCGCCTTCGCCTCCTTCCTAGCGAATATAGGGTTCGAGCCCGGGGAGATTCTGAAGTTCTACGCCAATAGGCCGGATTTCAACGAGCGGATAGCGAGGTATCAGGTCGAGCACATCGCGGGGCTCAGAGGTAGTAGGACGAAGTACACGACCCCGAACTGCGAGACCCTAAGGCTTAACGGCCTATGCCTTAGAGATGAAAAGCTTTGTAAAGGGATAAGGAACCCGCTAACGTATTATAGTAGGGCTGCTAGGAGGAAGCTTGGAGTTGATAAGGATAAGGCTGAACTGGAGGGAGAACGCGACGAGGCTGGCGGCGAAGCTCATGGAGAGGCTGGCCCCGCTGGCGATAATGCCGGTGATAAAGCATAGCGAGATAGTCTTGGACGACACCTCGGCCGCCGAGAAGCCTCGGCTAAACCAGCTCTACAACCTAATCCCGATGCTCCTCCGGGAGTCGGGCATAAGCTATAGGAGCATACGGGTATTCCGAGACCGGATAGAGGTCGATGATCGGAAGCCCGCGCGGCTGAGCGCCGAGCCCGAGCTATTCATATGCCCCCACTGCGGGTTCGTAACCCCCTATGAAGAAGAGTATTGGAATCACGTGAAGATACACTACATAGGGTTCTAGGCCGGGCTACTTCCCCATCAGCTTTCTCCAATGCTCCAGCTCGGCCAGCCCGTAGATCCGCCCGACGATCTTCTCATCGACGATCTTGGCGGCGTAGTCTCCAAGCTTCTCAACCATCAGGTTCGCGAAGAGGCTGAAGGAGATCCCGGCCTCCTTAGCGGCCTTGAGGACCCTTGAAGCCGACCTCCTGATAAAGCCCCAGTCGACCGGCATGCCCGCATCCTCAAGCGTGGCTATCAGCTCCTTCAAATCGCCGAAATACTCGTTCAGCTCCTCCTCGAGCGCGGGCAGGGTTAATAGGGAGTTCCTAGAGTGTGTTAGAAACCTCTGGGCGGACGACTCAAGCTGGGCTATACGCCAGCTCAGCTCGGAGATCTTGGAGAGCGCTTCGAGATCCTTTTCAAGCTTCTCGACCCTAAGCTCGAGCTCGGAGATCCTTCTCGATAGCTCGATCCTAAGCCTCTCAACCTCGCTCGACAAGATTACCGCTCACGTTCTCCAACGCCGGCCGAGCCTATAATCTTTTCTCCCTCCGCGCGGCTCGACGGATCGGCGTGCTCCTAAAACCCCTTCACCGCCAGGTCTATGATCCTCCTAACGCCCTTCTCGAGGTGCTCGGGAAGCTTCATGGGCGACGTGTCGAGGAAGCCCCTTACTATGAGCGACTCGGCCTCCTCCCTCGAGATCCCCCTCGCCATCAGGTAGAAGAGCTGCTCCTCCGAGATCCTCCCTATCGCCGCCTCGTGGGTTAGCTCGGAATCCATCCTCCTAGAGACTAGGCACGGGATCGCCGAGACCTCCGCCTCATCCGATAGCATGAGGCCCCTGCAGCTGATATGGCCCTTGCCGTTATCCGCATCGCACACTATCCTACCCCTATTCGTTAGCTTAGCCCTATCTGCTACGACGGCGTTCGTTATCAGCTCGACCCTCCCCCCGCTCCCCTCGATGAAAGCCTCTCCCCAGAGATCCATGTCAGACGACCGCTCCAAGTAGACTACGTTGTTCATGGATAGGGTTGCGCCCTCCCCCGCGAGCCTCGCCGACGGCTGGGACTGAAAGCTTGCAACCGACCCGAGGGTTATGTAGTTGTAGACGAGCTCCGCGCCGTCCTCCAAGAGGATCCCCGTCCTCGGCCTCACGTGGAAGCTCGGCCCCCACTTATGGATCATCGTGTAGTTTAGCTTAGCCGACCGCTTAACGTATATCTCGGTCACCCCTATATGGAGACCTTTGGGAGCCTTCTTATGCGCCGTGCATCCCGTAATTATGTATGCCTCCGCATCCGGCTCAACCATTATCACGTTGTGAACGTTCTGGACGATCTCGGGGGAGTAGGTTAGGAAGCACGTCTGGATCGGGAGGTGTATCCGCCTCCCCTCGCGAATTCTTAGGAAGTATCCCCCCTTCCCATGGAGGGCGTTGAAGGCGCTATACTTGTCCTCGTAAGGGCTTCGAAGCCTCCAAACGTATTCCCTAAGCCATTCGTATTTTTCTAATGCTTCCTCCAGCGTCATCAACTCTATGTCCTTCTCGAACTGCTTCTGGACAGCTTTGTAGATCGCTTCATGATCCACTTGGAGGAAGGTTGTAAGCTTGCTTCTCTTATCTAGATCGACGCCTACCTCGAGGCTGGCCTGCGCGAGATCTTCATAATATTCTACCCTTTGCTCGGGGGCTTGCTTGAATTCCTGCAGGTCTATGTCTAGGCCGAGGGGCGCGGGCTTCCTTAAGACCTCTCTCAGCCTCTCCTCATCAAGCTGCACTTCTCACACCACCTATATCCGTCGCTCACGATACGCTCGAAGATCCTATCAGGCTCGCCGCTGCAGATTATGGTTCCGCGGATCATCACGTGGGCTCTCGACGGCTTCAGGTATCTTAGGATGTGGCCGTGGTGGGTTATCACTAGGGCGGACTTCCCCCTCAGAGCTCTGCTAAGCTCCCTCCCTATGAGCTCCAAGTTCTCCAGATCCACCCCGGAGTCCGGCTCGTCGAGTATCAGGAAGTCCGGGTTCGTGGCCAGGGCTTGGGCTATCTCGCATCGCTTGACCTCTCCCCCCGAGAACCCTACGTTCACGGATCTGCTGAGAAGGTCCTCGCTTATGTTTAGGCTGTCGATGAGCTTCAGAACCCCGTCGCCCAGCTCCCGCTCGCCGGCCAGCTTGTTCAGAAGATCCTTCAGCTTAACCCCGTAGATCCTCGGGGGGTTCTGGAAGACGACCCCGATCCCGAGCTTAACCCTCTCGTGAACCGGCTTCTCGGTTATATCGACGCCCTTGAAGAATATCCTGCCCTCCACGAGCTTATAGCTCGGATGGCCTATCACCGCCATGGCGAGCGAGGACTTCCCCGAGCCGTTCGGCCCGAATAGGACGTGAACCTCCCCCTCGCCTACCTCCAGATTCACCTCCCTCAGGAGGAGCTTTCCGCCGACCTCGACGTGGAGATTCTCGATCCTAAGCATCCGAACTTTCGGAGCATCCTCTCCTTTTTAGGATGTCTTGAAGAGGAGCCAGCCTCGGCCGATATTCACCATAACGTACCTCCCCCGGAGCCTCGATCCCATGGCCGCGAAAACTATCTTCCTACCCTCCTCGTATTCGAGTAGCTTAAACTCCCCGCGATCCCAGATCTTGACGACGCCAGCCCCATACCCCTCCTCGATCACCCCCTCGAAATCCGCGTAGGAGAGCTCGTGATCGGGCTGGGGGATTCCGAGCCGCTTCACCCCCGGCATCGTCGGAGGCTCCTTCCTGAAAGCCCAGGACTTCAGAACTCCGCCGATCTCGAGCCTCAGATCGTAGTGGAGTCCAGCTCGCCTGGCATGGTGCTCGTGAACCACGAAAATCGGGCTCATGGGCTCCAGAGTATTGCGGAGGAGGTAAAAGATAAAATCTTGACTAGCCTGGGATATGCCGGGGATCTAGCTTTAGAAGCCTGAATGGGCCGCGGATCTTGCGGATGGAGGTCTCGGGGCTATGATGTCGCTAAGAGCCGGCGTTAGAGCGGCTAAGGAAGGCTTCGTAACCATAGTCTCGCGAGAATATCTTAGGAAATGGCTTCCGCTCTCGGTGATAATAGGGGTCGTCTCGGGGCTTACGGCGATAGCCTTCTACGAGATGCTCGGCCTCTGCACAAGCGCATTCCTGAAGGAGCTAGCCGGCTACCATCCGCCCGAGCCGCTCGGGGAAGGCGAGCTAATCTTCAGATTTCCCGAGAACCCGGCCCTGATACCCGTGGCCACGACGATCGGG
>JAPDJZ010000105.1 GCA_029258815.1 archaeon | reverse complement strand
GGTAAACCTTCTAGATTACGGCAGTGAGCGCATTAGGCTCGACGCCGAGATGCCCATCCCGCTGGCCGAGAAGCTCAGGAGGAGAATCAATGATGGATACTTCAAGGCGTTCGCCTAACCTCCTTAAGATCGTAAGGGATATAGCCGATTTCCAGTTCGGCCGCGGGGTTGGCGGAAAGCTCTTCCCGGACGAATGTCGGGTGGAGGTTTCTAAGAGAACCGATAGGCCGCGGTACGTCTATCTCGGCGAAGAGCTCCTCGCGACGATACGATATCCGGATAACTTGATAGCTCTCAGCCTGGAGGGGGCTCGAAGGCTTAAAAGCGCCTTAGGGGAGAATGCTCCGAGGGCAGTCGTCAGGAGGGAGGCCGTCGATAAGGTGCTGAACGGGCTCAACCTCGCTCCACGCGACATATCCTTCTGCAGCCCATCGATAAGACCGGGCGACGAGGTCGTGATCGAGGACGAGGATGGGAGGATTTTAGCTGTGGGCAGGGCCGTCGTCTCAGCCCAGACGATGATGGGGCTAAGCCGGGGAACGGCCGTTAAGCTCAGGAGGATCTTGAAGACTTAAATCCTGTCTGAGCGAAGGCTTAGAGGGTATGCGGAGGATCTCGCCGAGGCAGCTTAGGAGGATGCAGGCCAAGATGCTTGGAAACCTGGGTCTCGATTTTAAGGAGCTCGGAAAGGCCGAGGAGGTCAGGATAAGGCTTCCCGACAGAGAGATAGTTTTGGAGGGGTCGAGCGTTTTCGAGATGAAGTTCGAGGGGGAGAGGATATACCAGATCGTCGGCGGCGAGGAGGTTGTCGGAGAAGCCGAGCGAGAGGAAGCATACGAGCCTACGGATGAGGACGTTATGCTCGTCGCCGCTCAGGCCGGCGTAAGCGAGGACGAAGCTAGAAACGCCTTGAGGGAGACGGGAGGAGATCTGGCGAAGGCCATACTCCTACTGAAATCCAAGCGGTGAAGCCCTTAACCCGGTAAGCTTATCGAGATGACGCCGCGCCTATTCGCCTTGTATAGGTTCTCGGCAATATACGCGGCCTCGCTTAAGGCCTTTGAAAGCTTATTAGCCTTGACGCTTATCCGGAATCCTCCGCTAAGCGGCCGAACGATCTTCTTCACCGCCTCGATCCATTCGTCCCAGCTCCTGAAAGCCCCCGGGTCGGGTATCGGGGTGTCCGCGTAGCTTCTCGAATCGGGGTTAGCCAAGTTTCTTAAAGCCTCATCTCCATACCTATAGGAGTCTAGTTGGAAGAACCTCCTCACGGCGGTTTCCGGGCACCTGCCGCTAAGCATTATCCTCCCATCGCCCTCCTGCGAGATCAGCCTCGAGACAGCCTCGATAATCTTAACCTCTATCTCCGACGCCTCCTCGATCACGGAGGAACTGCTCCTCGCGAGGAACTTAGATGCCTCCAGCACCCCTCCCAAGGATATCAGCGAGTACACGGTCGCGTCGGGATGAAGCTTTGAAGCTATCCTTATCCCCTTTCTCAGGAGTGGGAGGACGAGCTTCACCCTCTCCTTAAGCCTAGCCACGAGCTCCTCCTGATCTCCCCCGCTCCTCATCATGGCGTCGAACACGTTTAGCGATACTATCGAGTGTATCGCCTGAAGCTCGTCGTCCAGCCGATAGCCGCTGAAGCAGATACCGTCCGACAGCGTGAACCCATAGGATACGCCGAGCCTGCTCAGCCTTCTGCTAATCCTAGCAAGTTCCTGAATACTCTGATTCCTAATGTCGAGAAGCATTCCGACCTCACGCCTAGCTCCCCTGCAAAGCTCCTCAACTAGATTCAGCACAGCCTCGTCTGCTCTAAAGGATATCAGCGGCTTCGAGATAGCGTCCCCCAGCAATGCCCTGGCAAACCTTCGTATCGAGGTGGGCGAGCCTTTCAACAACACCTCGCATCTAATGTATAGGATTGATGATGCGAGCTGGATTGCGGATTTAAGCTCGTCCCGAGCATTTAGATCCACTAGTCTTGAGAGGAGCATGGTTAGCCAGCCCGCCGTCGGATGTATGTCTATCTCTCCGTGAAGATGCATCTCGGCGATCTTTCTCGGAAGGAGGCCTAGGAGCAGATACTCTTTCTCGATCGAGCCGACCGACCCATCGACGAAGATCCTCCAATCTCCCGCGTTCACGGTCTTCTTGAAGAGGATCTCCGCGTCGTGAAGAGGCATTCCTATCCGGGTTAGCTTGTGCCTATACTTTTCGAGCCCCATGTCTAGGAGGATCGAGTTCACGAGCTCCCGTATGAGCGGGGCCGTGAGATAGTCTATCTTTAAATCGTATAGCTTTCTCTCGGCTACCGACGCGACCTCCCTAGCGAGCCTCGGCGGAAGCTTCGCCTCCTTGACCAACGCCTCGGCAATCTTATTCTTATCGAACGGCTCTAAGGTTTGATCGCTCCGCCTAACCATCATGAAGGTCCCTCCGCCGACCTCCTCCTCAAGCTTTTCGAGATATCTCAGGACCGCGGCTCCCTTCCGGGAGAGGACGTACTTCCCCGAGCCGGCATCCGCCTCTATTAAGCCGCTTTCGAGAAGCCTCTTGAGATGATAGGAGAACTTCCCAGCATCCCTGTCCCTGTTCATTCCAACGGCCTTGGCGAGCTCCGAGTATCCGAGCTTCTGATATGCAAGGGATTTCAGGATTCCAAGCCTGATCGGCGATGCTAGGCTTCCCAGAACCCGCTGGATATCCGAGTCCGGCCTCCGAGATTTCTTCATCTGCTAGTGATGAGCGCGGCCTCTGGATAAAAGTGTTAGCGGGGGAGGTGGGGCTAAACATATATGGTGGACGGGCTCGGGATTCTCGGAATGGGCTTAAGGGGTTTCCTCAGATCCGTGGGCGCGACGATCAAGCTCGCCCGAAAGCCTACCCGGCGCGAGCTCAACCTAGCGATAAGGATAACCTTGATAGGGGTCGCGGCGATAGGGGCTATAACGTTCGTGGTGAAGTTCCTAGCCCTAGCCATTCAAGGCGCCTAAGGGAGGATGGAGGCCGTGGCCGAAGCGCCGAAGAAGCCTAGTTTCTTTATGGTGAAGGTTACGGCGGGCCAGGAGAGGAACGTTGCGAGGATAATCGAGGCCAGGATTACCTCCCCGGATCAGGGCATCTACGCGATCCTAATCCTCCCCGGGATAAGGGGCTACGTCTTCCTAGAAGCCGAGAGCAAAGACAAGGTCTCGATGATAGTCCAAGGGATAAAGCACGTTAAGGCTAGGGCGATAACCCCCGTTAAGAAGGAGGAGCTGATGATCCACCTAGTCGAGAAGCCGGCTATCGAGATGATCTCGGTCGGAGATGTCGTCGAGATTATCTCGGGCCCGCTTCAGGGGATTAGCGGGAAGGTTATAAGGATCGATAAGCCTAAAAAGGAGGTAACAATAGAGCCGACCGATACGGCGTTCGTCCTCCCGATCTCGGTTCCGGCGGATCAGGTTAGGGTGATTAAGAGCAAGGAGGTTTAAGGGGAAATGCCCGAGAAGACCTTGAAATTCCTAATCCAAGGTGGCGAGGCGAATGCGGGGCCCCCGATAGGCCCGGCCCTAGGCCCGCTCGGCGTAAACGTCCTGCAAGTCGTCGAGGAGATTAATCGGAAGACCGGCGAGTTTAAGGGAATGAGGGTTCCCGTCGAGGTCGTGGTCGATACGGATACGAAGAGCTTCGAGGTTAGGGTTGGAACCCCGACGACCGCTGCTCTCATAGTTAAGGAGGCCGGAATAGAGAAGGGATCCTCCCAGCCCAATCGGGAGTTCGTCGGGGAGCTGAGCATGGAGCAGGTCGTGAGGATCGCTAAGCTGAAGATGCCGGATATGAGGGCTAAGAGCCTTAAGGCCGCGGTAAAGCAGGTTTTGGGAACCTGCCAGAGCATGGGGGTAACCGTCGAGGGGAAGCGCGCCAAGGAGGTGATAAGAGAGGTGGATGCCGGAGCTTACGACGACCTGATAGGGAAGGCGGAGGAGGAGCTTAAGGAGCAGTAGCTACCGCTGTTCTTAATCTTTAAATCGAGCGCCCTCGGGGCTTAGGGGGAACGAGGAATGCTTAGAACTCTCGAGGAATCCGTCGTGGAGGCGGTCGAGAAGGCGAAGAACTCGGGCAAGCCTCGAAACTTCAAGCAGTCATTAGAATTGATCGTAAATCTTCAGGATATCGACCTGAAGAAGCCCGAGAACAGGATCTACGAGGTTATCGAGCTTCCGAGGGGGAGGGGCGGGAAGCCCGCCAAGATCTGCGTCATAGCCGGCCCCGCCCTAGCCGCCGAGGCCAAGAAGCTTCCCGAGGTCGATAGGGTTATAGAGCGCGAGGAGCTCGAAGTCCTGGTCGGAAACAAGAGGCTTGCGAAGAAGATCGCATCCCAGTACGATTTCTTCTTGGTGGAGCCGGCTTTAATGGGTCTCGCCGCCAGAGCTCTCGGAGCCGCTCTCGGAGGCCGGGGCAAGAGGCCTCAGCCCATTCCGCATGGCGCGAACCTAGCCGATCTGGTTAAGAGCTTGAAGAAGAGCGTCGCGGTGAACGTTAGGAAGAATCCTCAGGCCATGTGCCTCATCGGAACCGAGGATATGGATTCGAGGGCTCTCGCCGAGAACGCCGTGGCCGTGATCTCTAAGGTGGCTGATAGGCTTGAGAGGAGGTTTAGGAATATTCAATCGATCTACGTTAAGAAGACCATGGGAGAGCCCGTCGAGGTGGAGTTTAAGGGGTGAGGTGAGGAGGTTGTCTGCTCAGGCCGTTGTAAGACCCGAGCGGAAGATTCCCGAGTGGAAGAGGCGGGAGGTCGAGGAGCTCTCGAAGCTCATCTCCTCCCATAAGGTTGTAGCCGTATTCAAGCTCACGGGTCTTCGAGCCAACCTGATCCACGAGATTAGGAGGAAGCTTAGAGATATAGCCATCCTAAGGGTCGCCAAGAAGACTCTATTCAAGATCGCCGCCGAGCGAGCCGGGAAGCCTGAGCTGGCGAAGCTCGTCGAAGACTTTAAGGAGCCGCTGGGCTTCATCTTCTCGAACACCAGCGCCTTCAAGCTGAAGATAATACTGGATAAGAATAGGATTCCGATGCACGCGAAGGCCGGCGAGACGGCCGACTTCGACGTAACCGTCCCGGAGATGAACACGGGTCTTCCTCCGGGCCCGATTCTAAGCGAGTTCGGGAAGCTTGGAATACCCACGAAGATCGAGGGAGGGCAGATATGGATAGCGAAGGATACGGTCGTGGCCAAGAGGGGGGACGTCATCTCGCCCGAGCTGGCATCGCTCCTAGCGAGATTGGACATAAAGTCGGTTCTGAAAGGGGTCGTCATCGAGAAGGCGTATGAGGACGGAGTAATCCTAACGCGGGAGCAGCTAGAAATAGATCTCGAGAGATTCTCCGAGGACCTGAGGTCGGCGCATCAGCAGGCGGTCCTCCTATCGGTCGAGCTAGGCTACGTGACGAGGGAGACCATCACTCCGCTACTGGTTAAATGCGCTATGGAAGCTAAGGCGCTCGCGATCGAAGCCGAGATACCGTCGAAGGAGACGATCGAGGACATACTACGGGCGGCTGAGGCGAAAGCCCAAGCGCTTAAGACGGCCGCGAAGATCGAGTAAAACGATCTTTCATCCGGAACCTGGCTTTCCCAGAATCTCGGTCAACGCTTTCTTAAGTTCATCCTCGGACGGTCTCTTCGGCAAGCCGCCTTGACCAAGCCTATCCTTCCCCCCACCCCTTCCACCCAGCTTCCCAGCAAGTTTGGAGACCAGCCGCCCGGCGTGGAGGCCCAGTTCCAAGGCTCTTGGATTCGCTATCGCGATTAGTCTAGGCTTCTCCTCGCCGTAAGCCGCGATGAAGCACGCCGGCCGCTCCTCCTTAAGCAATTCGTCCGAGATCTTGAGAACGTATTCCTGATCGTCTTCGGGCTCGCTGGTAACGTAGAATCTTACGCCTTCGATCGTAAGCTCTGGAAGCTCCTTAAGCTCCTCGGCTCTGAGCTTTGCGGCGAATCCGAGCAATCTCCTAACGGTTCTCCTGAGACCCCTGACCTCCTCGAGGAGCTCGTCGAGCTTCTTCTCGAGGAATTCTATCGGCGTCCCAAGCTTCTCCGAGACCCTCCTAACGAGCGTCCACTCCTCCTGAACGTATGGTAGGGCCGCCGACCCGGCTGCGAAGATAAGCCTCTCAACTCCATCTTGAATACGCTCAGTTCTAATGATCTTAATCATTCCCACGTCCTCCGTGTTCTCGACGTGAAGCCCTCCACACGCCTCGGCATCCCAGCCGGGGATCTCGACAACCCTTATTGTAGCGGATGGAACCTCTCCGCCCTGATAGAGCTGGAAGCCGTATCTCCGCTCGGCCTCATTTCTATCGAGCTGCGAGATCTTCACGGGAATCCGGCGGGCGACGATCTTATTCGCCTCATCCTCTATCCGCTTAACCTCATCGTAGGTTAGCCTTCTATGATGGCTTATGTCCAGCCGCGCGAACCCCGGCTCCTTCTTAGCTCCGGCCTGCCAAGCATGCTTTCCGAGTACTCTCCTCGCGGCCCCCAAGATTATGTGGGTCGCCGTATGATGTCTCATTATCGAGAATCTCCGCTCCCAGTCAACCTCGCCCTCGACCAGCTCGCCCTCGCCCGGCGGAGCTCCCTCGACCCTATGGACGATGACCCCTCCGCCGAGAAGCTGAACGTCGACGACCCTACACTCTCCCTTCGAGTGGCGGATCGCGCCGGTATCCGAGATCGCTCCTCCGCCTTCAGGATAGAAGTAGGTCTTGTCTAGGGCTAGGTAGTCTCCATGAACCTTGAGAACGCGCGCCTCGAACCTTAGCTTATACGGCTCCCGGTAGTATGCCTTATCGGTTGCCGGAACATGCTTGAAGGCCTCCTCTAATAGCTTTAGCTCGTCAACCTCCTCGACGGCCTCCTCTTCTCGAAGATGCTTGGCGGCCACAAGCTCGTAAAAGTTCTCCGGGACCTTGAGCTCTATCCCGATCCTCTCCGCTATCGGCTTTAGGATGTCCGGAGTTAATCCGCGTTCGTCATAAGCTCTTACTAGGAATTCTAGCGGAACCTCCTTCACCCCGCGCTTCTTCATGGCCGATAATTCCCGCTCGGCGTAGCTCGACCCCTTCGCGATCGTCTCCTCGAACTTCCCGACCTCGGTCTCAACTATGTCCAATATCTCGTTCTTCATCTCCCTTAGGTGCGGGAAGTCTCCGCCCCAGTAATCGGCTTGGAGCTCTATCAGATCCAGGAGCCTATCCTCGCAGCCCATCTCCTTTAGAAGCCTATACACCTTCCTTATCAGAAGCCTTACCAAGTATCCCTCCCTTACGTTCGATGGGACGACGCCCTCGCTTAGGATGAAGGTTATCGACTTCGTGAAGTCT
>JAPDJZ010000055.1 GCA_029258815.1 archaeon | reverse complement strand
GCTAAAGCTCTTCGATGTCCGCGAGTTCAGGGACGAGGTTCGGGACGTTAAATCGATCCGAGAGCTTAGGAGGCTATTCAAGCAGGCCGATCTGCTCGTGATCGCGACCGACAACGACTCCGAGGGAGAGTTGATCGGAGCCGAGATACTCAAGATCTGGAGGCAGGTTAAGGGAAGCGCGCCATACAAGCGGATGAGGTTCAACAGCACGGACTACGGGGAGCTTAGAAGAGCTTGGCGAAACCTCGAAGATGACCTGAACTGGAATTGGGTTATGAAGGCGCTCTTCAGGCAGAGGTTCGACCTGATAACCGGAGCGGCCTTCACCCGGCTCCTAACGCTCTCCGCCCGAAGGCACAAGCGGGGAATCAAGCTGATAAGCTGGGGAAGCTGCCAAGCCCCAACCCTATGGTTCGTCGTAACCCGGGAGCGCGAGCGGATAAACTTCAAGCCAAAACCATTCTGGACTCTGAAAGCGGTCTTCGAGACATCCCTCGGCGAGCGATTCGAGGCCGAAAGCGATAGATTCTGGAACAGGGACGAAGCTCGGAAAGCGTATGAGCGCGCCTCCTCCGCGCGAGAGGCAGTAGTCGATAGATTCGATCAAGAGTTGATCCGAGTTCGGAGGCCGACGCCGATCAGAACCGACGACCTCCTGAGGGATTTGACGAAGATAACGGGCGCCTCGGCGGCTAGAATTCTTCAGGTGGCCGAGAGCCTCTACGCCGACGGATACATATCCTATCCGAGAACCGATACGAATAGGTATAGGCCGGGATTCGACTTCGATAAACCCATGAGGGCGGCCGCCGAGGGTCTCGGAGTAGCTCCCCCATCCAGCAAGCCCGATCCGAGGCAGGGTAGGCTCGACGACGGAGCCCATACGCCGATATACCCGATCGCCGTCTTCCGCGGAACCGGGATGCCCCTAGAGGTTTGGAGATACGTGGCGAAGCGATTTCTGGCGAACGCCCTTTACCCAGATGCCCTTAGGAGGAGGAGGTCGGCGATCCTAAACCTGGCCGGGATAAAGCTTAGGGCGTCGGGGGCCGAGACGATCGAGCCCGGATTCTACGAGGTCTTCGACTACTTCAAGCCTTCGGATAACCCGATCCCGGAGCTAATGGTCGGCGAGCGCGTTAAGCTGGTCTCCCTAAGGCTTCACGAGGGCAGGACGAAGCCCCCGAGCAGGCTCACGGAAGCCGAGCTCCTGAAGCTCATGGAGGAGCATGGCATCGGGACCGACGCGACCCGCGCGTCCTTCCCCAAGCTGATAAGGGATAGGGGCTACGTGAAGGTGGAGCGGAAAACCTTCAAGCCGACGGATCTGGGTGCGCGGCTTATCGAGGTCTTAGAGGCGATAGATCCCAAGCTCGTAACCCCGGAAACCCGGAGGAGGGTTGAGGAGCTCATGAACCTAATCGAGGCGGGGAAGATGAGCTATGAAGAGGCCTTGGAGAAGGCGGCCGAGGAGTACAAGAAGCTCTTCGAGAAGCTCAAGGATAGGATAGGGGTGGAGGCCGCTAAGCTCGCCTCGGCCTAGCACTTATTACGCGCCGAGAACCGGATACGGCTAAGAGAATGGACTTAGACCCCGAGGCCGAGGTCGTCGTTAAGAGATCCGGCAGAAATATCCTGAAGCTCGTCCTCTCGATCGCCGCGTACATAGCCGCCTCGATAATCCTGAACATATACTTCCCCGAATTCCTCAGTAGGTTGAACACGAGCTTCGCCGAAACGTATAGCCAGTACCTGCCCTACATCAACCTAATAGCGCTCCTAGGATTCGGATATCTTATCGTGATCGCCCTCGCGAACCTAATCTACTGGAATCTCAGGCTGAGATATCCGCATTCCACGGCTCAGGTCGTCAGAAACGTCGTTAAGATAATCGGGATAGGAGCCTTAATCGCCTCGGCGGTCGGCGGGTCCGGCGGGGCTGCGGCGGGCCTCGCGGTCGGCGGCTTCCTAGGACTCGTAGCGGGCTTCGCCACCCGGAAGGTTCTGGGCCAAGCCGTCGCCGGCCTATTCCTCCTAATCCTAAGGCCCTTCAGGATAGGCGATAGGGCGGTCGTCTCCGGGGAGGAAGGCGTAGTCAAGGACATAACGACCTTCTACACGGTAATCGAGAAGCCCGACGGTAGCACGGCCCTGATCCCCAACGACGGAGTCATCGGCGGAAAGATACTCCTGAAGAAGCCGGAAGCGAAACAATAAAATCGGATCCCCTTCTGAGAGCTCGCGGGGGGTATGGCCTCGATCGAGGAGCTTAGGAGAAGGATCGACGAGATCGACGGCAGGCTGCTGGAGCTTCTCTCGGAGAGGGTCGAGGTCGCTAGGAGGATCGGCGAGCTTAAGAGGAAGCTGGGGGCGCCGATCGCGGATCAGGCTAGAGAAGCCGAGGTGATCTCAAGGGGATTGAGGCTCGCAGAGAAGCTCGGAATCGATCCGGAGCTAACCGGGATCATGCTGAGAGCGATGATAGGGATCTGCAGGAAGGCTCAAACCCCTACGAGGGTATCCTTCCTAGGGCCCAGGGGATCCTTCAGCGAGGAGGCGGCCCTGAAGGCGTTTCTGGATCTCGGGCCGGAGCTTAAGCCCATGCCCAGCATCCCGGACGTCTTCAGATCCGTCGAGGTCGGCGACGCCGATTACGGCGTGGTCCCGGTCGAGAACTCGATAGAGGGAGGGGTTAAGGAGACTCTAGACCTTCTATCGCGAACGCCTCTAAGGGTTTGCGGGGAGGTTCAGGTTAGGATAAGCTTGAATCTCATAGCGAGGCCCGGGACGAGGCTTCAGGACGTTAGGCTTGTCTTAAGCCATCCGCACGCGTTAGCTCAGGCGAGGGAGTTTCTGAGTAGGGTTTTGGGAGGCGCTAGGATCGAGGGCTGCCCGAGCACGGCCGAGGCGGTTAAGAGGGCTGTGGAGCTCGAGAACGCCGCCGCGATAGCCTCGAGGACCGCCGCGTCGATCTACGGCGGATCGATTCTGGCGAGCGATATACAGGACGTGAAGGACGACTATACGAGGTTCTTCGTAATCGGGAGGGAGAGGCTTAGCCGCGGCAGGGGATCAAAGACCTCGATAATCTTCAGGCTTCCGCATAGGCCGGGATCCCTCTACGAAGCCCTCTCAGTCTTCGCCTCCCGGAGGATCAATCTAACGAGGATCGAGTCGAGACCCGTTAAGGATAGGCCTTGGGAATACTTGTTCCACGTAGATTTCGAGGGGGATTGCGAGAGGGAGGAGCGGTGCGCCGAGGCCCTCAGGGAGCTCGAGGGGAAAGCCCTCTTCCTAAAGGTCTTGGGATCCTACGGGGTGATCGAATAGTATTGAGGAGGTCTAGGTCTCTCAAGGTCGCGATCATAGGAGCTGGGGGGATGGCGAGGATACTCGCTCGAATATTCAAGGGCAGGGTTTCTAGGATCGCGATCATCTCGCGGAGCATGGAGAAGGCTAAACTGTTCTCAAGGAGCTTGGGGATAGACTACGCGCCCCTCGACTCGGTTGGGGAATTCGACGTGATGGTTCTCACGCCTCCGCCCGACGCCCTACCCGAAGTCGTTAGAAGGATCTCGCCCCGCCTTCGAGCCGGCTCCCTCGTAATGGACATCTCCTCGGTTAAGCTGGGTGTGGTCGATGAAATCGCCTCCATTCTGCCGGGGGAGGTCGAGTATCTAAGCATTCACCCGCTCTTCGGATCTAGGGCTAGGAGGCTTCCGGGAAACGTCGTCGTCCTAATCCCCGTTCGAGGATCATCCTACCTAAGGGTCATTAGATCTGTCTTCGAGTCCGCCGGCCTTAGGGTCGTGGAATCTACTCCGGAGGAGCACGACAGGATCATGGCATACGTTCAGGTGGCCCACCACCTCTCCTACCTATCCCTCGCCTTAACCCTATGGAATGGCCTCGGATCCGAGAAGGCGCGGCGGCTCGCGACCAGATCCCTCAGAAGAACCTTCGCCATGTTCGAGCTATTCCACGACAACCTTAAGGTCATCCGGGAGATCGCGACGCTTAACCGCTACGGAGCCGAGGCCGTCAGGCATCTTAAGCGAATGCTCGATAGATTGGCCGATGGGGATCCCGAAGCGTGGGCTGAGGTCGAGAAGGCTTTGAGAGAGCTTTCAAGACCTTAACCCCTTTTCGCCTAGAACCGGGGGTATCAGCCCAGCTCGGATGGCGTGATCCGCTAAGACTATCGCGGTCATGGCCTCGACGACCGGAACGGCTCTGGGAACTATGCAGGGATCATGCCTGCCCGGAACCCTAAGCCCAACCTCCCTCATGCTTCTCAAGTCCACGGTCTTCTGCTCTACCCTAATCGAGCTGGGGGGCTTGAAGGCCACGCGAACCACTATAGACGCTCCCGTCGAGATACCCCCGACGATTCCTCCCGCATCGTTCTTCTCCAGAACGACCTTCCCATCTCTTACCGCGAACGGGTCGTTATGCTGGGATCCGAGCATCCGAGCCGCTCTGAACCCCGCTCCGAACTCAACCCCCCTAGCGCCCGGGATGCTTAGCAGGGCTTTCGCTAGATCGGAGTCGAGGCAGTCGAAGACGGGCTCGCCCAATCCCGTCGGAACCCCGGCCGCCACGCACTCGACTATCCCGCCGACGCTATCACCTCTCCCCCTAGCCTCGGTTATCGCGTTCCTCATCCTCTCAGCCGACCCCGGATCGGGCGCTCGGACATCATTCCTATACCTATACTCCCTGGCCTTCTCGAGGCTTACGTTCTCGGCTCTAATCCCCCCGATCTCCAGCGAGTATCCGACGACCTCGACCCCGAGGACTTCCCTCAGAAGCTTCTTCGCTATCGCTCCGGCCATGACGAAGCCTGCCGTAACTCTCCCCGAGAACCTTCCGCCGCCCCTATAATCGTTAAACCCACGATACTTGACGTAGGCGTAGTAGTCGGCGTGGCTCGGCCTAGGCGTATACCTGATCCGCTCGTAGTCCTCGCTCCTGACATCCTTATTCCAGGCCAGCATGCAGATCGGCGCCCCGGTCGTATAGCCCTCGAAGACTCCGGATAGAATCTCGACCCTATCCTCCTCCCTCCGCTCGGTCGAGATCAAGCTGCTCGAAGGCTTTCTTAGATCGAGTTCGCGTTGAACATCCTCTTCGCCGAGCCTTAGGCCGGCGGGGCATCCATCGACGACGACGCCGACGCATCTACCATGACTCTCCCCGAAGCTTAGGACGATGAACCTCTCGCCGAGAATATTCCCCCTCATCCCCCCTAAACCTCCTCGAATCTAAGCCCAAGCCTTCTCACGTGATCAAGAAATTGAGGATAGGAGATCGCCGCGGTCTCAGCTCCATCGACCAAGCATCCCCTCTCGGTCGAGGCCGCTAGGATGGTAAAGGCCATGAAGAGCCTATGATCGCCATGAGAATTCAGAAGGCATCCGCCCACGATCCTCCCCCGACCCCTAATCCTAAGCCCGTCCTCGAGAACCTCGACCTCGATCCCGAGCTTTCTAAGCTCCGAGGCCACGCACATGATCCTATCGCTCTCCTTGAACCTCGCGTGGCCGACACCCCTAATAAGGGTCTCGCCCCTAGACCTCGAAGCCAAGACGGTTAGAACCGGAAGCAGGTCCGGCGAATCCCTCAAGTCGTACTCCCCGCCGCACCCCCCGCCAGATCCCCGAACCCTAACCCGATCCCCAGAGACCTCGACGTCGCAGCTGATCCCCCTCAAAACCTCGATTATGGCGGAATCCGCTTGCGGAAGGCTTCTATCAAGACCTTTAACGATAACCTCTCCCCCGGTTAGCTGGCCCCCGGCTAAAAGGAAGGCGGCCGACCCGAAGTCTCCGGGAATCCTAAACTCGCACGGCTCCCCCACCTGACATCCCTCGACCTCGAATAACGCATAGCCCTCTCTTCTCACCCTGAACCCAAACCTCCTCAACACCTCTAGGCTCGCATCGATATACGGCCTCGAAACAGGCTCGCCGTCCACGATTATCCTAGCGCCTCGTCGAGATCTAACCGACGCGTAGAGGAGGGCTGAGATGAATTGGGATGAGATCCCGCCGGTTATCCTAGCCTCGCCTCCATCGACCCCGCCGCACCTAACGATTATCGGAGCCCTTCCATCAAGCCTACTAGACCTGCACCAGACCCCGAGGCTTCTCAAGGCTTCGAGGAGGGGCTTCATCGGCCTCCTCCTAATGGATTCGTCGCCCGTTAGTATCGCGTATCCCTTGGGCGCGAGAGCCGAGATAGCCGTGAAGAACCTAAGCGTCGTCCCCGAGTTCCCGACATCGATGACGTCATCCGGGGTCTTGAAGGCTCCGCCCCTTACGAGAACCCTCCGACCATCCTCGCGGACTCCGGCTCCTAGGAGCGTGCACGCATTTTTCGTGGCCTCCGTATCCCGGGATCTAAGCGGGTTAATCAGGATACTCTCCCCATCCGCTAGCAGGGCGGCCGCATAAGCTCGATGAGTATAAGACTTGCTCGGAGGAGCCTCGACCTCGCCGAACAGCCTCGACGGATAAACCCGAACCTTCATCCCCTACCCCAAAACCTCCCACGAAGCCCTCCTATTATTCGGCCTGCAAACGATAACCCTACCATAAGGCTCTAAAACGCTCCTAATCTTCTCGATCTCCTCGGGTTTAGCTATCGCGGCTATCGCCGGCCCGGTTCCCGAGACTCCCGCCGCGAGCGCCCCGGATCTTAGGGCTGCTAGGATCGGCTCGAGATCAAGATCTAGGGCTGAGGCTATCGCGATCCCGTTCAGGGTCATGGCCTGCCAGATCCTCCCGGCTAGCGCGAGCTTCGCGGCTTTGAGGCAGATCTCCCGAACCCTCCCGAGCTCCTCTACGTCGATCGCCCGGGTGTAGATTCTTTTCTCGGGGATCGAGATGGCGACCAGCAGATCCTCGGGGGCGGGCATGCGGAGGAGAACCCTCCTAGCATGGTTATCCGTTACGTTTACTCCGCCGAAGAAGCAGGTATACGCGTCGTCGTACGCCCCCGTGATCGTGACCCCGGCGTTTATCGACGCCTCGACGGCTAGCTTAACGACCTCCTCATCCGCGACCTCGAAGCCGATCAGCCTAGCAACCGCTAGGGCCACCGCGTCCGAGACGGCGCTTGAGCTCTTAAGCCCTCTCCCGATCGGGATACTCGACCTCGTCTCCACCCTAATCCCCAAGCCTTGCTTCCCCGCATGCTTTAGAACGGTCTCGGCCGTCTCGACTACGAGTTTAGGATTCTCGCCCTCCGGAACCAGAGCCTCGACCCCGCCGGAGCCGTCGATCAGCCTCGCCTCAGCCTCCGCGTAGAGGTCTATTCCCAGCCCTCCTCCGATCCCGGCTGGTATGGCGTTCAAGATGCTAACCGCTCCGCGAACCCTAGCCCTAACGGCCTTCACCTCTTCATCGCCTCGAGAGCCTCGATCGCTGCCCTCCTCATAACCC
>JAPDJZ010000098.1 GCA_029258815.1 archaeon | reverse complement strand
TTTCACGTCACGGTAGCCTCTAAGGTTAAGCTCCCAACGCACCTCCCTAACGATTTCAGCTAGGTTGCCTCGTCTAGATGAGGGTGTGTCAAGTCTAACAGCGTAAAGTTTCCCTTTCAAGGCTTCAGCAGCTCTAACCGCCTCAACCTTCTCATCGAAGAAGGTGTCCACTAGGGCTACCCTTGGAACCTCAGGTTCAACCACCTCGTCGAAGGCTTTAACAGCCGAAGCCACATCCCCCATCAAAATTATTAATGCATGAGGCATGGTTCCCACGGGTTTGACCCCAGCGAGCTCGGCGCCGATAATGCTGGAGACCGCGTCGCATCCCCCGATCAAGGCATATCTATCGAGCATGGGAGCTATCGCGGGGTGAGCAGATCTGATGCCGAAGAAGAGCAAGGTCTTGTCTCCGGCCGCGAGCCTGAGCCTGGCAGCCTTCGTCGCGACGCTCGTCGCGTGCCTCAGAATTCCCAAGACGCTCGACTCATAAATCCCGTAATCCGCGTATCTCCCCTCTATCGCGAAGATGGGCTCGTAAATCCTGAAGAACTCGCCCTCGTCGAAGGCGTAAACGTTAACGGGCTTCCCCTCGAGGAGCCTAGCCGCCTCGGATATCCCCGCGGCGATAGCCCAGCTATAATTCCTCGGAAGGCTATACGCGTGGAACTCGGCGTAAGCCCTCGCATCGCCCTTGCCCTTCTTCTCGAGAACATGCCTCGTCCTAGCGAAGTAGATGTCGGTAACCTTCCCGGAAAGTATCTCCTCCTCTGACGCTATGTAAAATCTCCTCCCCACCCCCGCTACACCTCGAACTCTAGGTCTCCCGAAGTCGTTAAAGTAGCCTTCAGAACCTCCTTCATAAACCTCAGGGACGCCACGTGATCGAATTCGTGTATCGTGAAGATGGCGTCGACCGGGATCGCGAGCCCGTATCCCCTCACCGCGGCTCCGACGGCGGTGCAGAGCACGCAAATATTCCCAAGAAGCCCCGTTAGAACAATAGTCTTAACCCCCCTCGCTCTCAGGATGTGATCTAGGGAGGTCGAGTAGAAGGCGTCGTAGCTCGGTTTCCTCACGACCACGTCGTCCTCCAGCGGCTTAAGCTCCTCAACGATCTCGGCTCCCCAGCTTCCCGCAACCGCGTGCTCCCCCCAAATCTTAAACTCGGGATCGTCCTTGACGTGCCAGTCTTGGGTATAGATTATCGTCGCCCCGGCGCCCCTGGCCTTGCCGATCAGATTCTTTATCGGCTCGATTATCTTCTCAGCGCCTCTAGCGTATAGCTTTCCCGAGGGATTCGCGAAATCGTTCTGAACATCTATTACGAGTAGGGCCGTCTCCCCGGGCTTAAGCCTAACCTTCTCGAGTTCCAGCTTTTTCGGAAGCTTTAGAGTCTCAGGGAAGCTCATGCTCTAGGTTCACCGAGATGAGAGGCGTTGATCGCAAATTTAAGCCATTTCCCCCTCCCATGCTAACTTCTTAGAAGCGGTTTAGCGAGCTTAATCGCGAGCCTCGGATGGGCCATAAGCTTCCTCGCAACCCTAGCTACGTTTAGGCCATTCGCTATATCGACTATATCCCTGTCCTCGAGGACTTCGGCGAGCTCGTTTAGATCTTCGTCGCTAAGTTCTTCAAGAATTCTCAAAGCCTTCAGGCTCTTCCTAATCCTATCGATCCAAGGCTTATACTTCTCGTTGAATTCCAGAAGCCTCTTCTCCGACGTATCTCCTTCTTGGGACGCTTTCCCGGCCACCTCCCCGGCCGCGAGGCCGGATGCTATCGACGAGTGGATTCCGCCCCCGGTTAGCGGGATGACCATCCCGGCGGCATCGCCTATCAGGATCGCGCCGTCGAAGATATACTTGCTTATCAAGCCTCCGACCGGAACCGGCGCTCCCCGATTATCTATTATCTGGCCATCGAGCTCGCAGCCGAATTTCCGAATGAACTTATCCATGTAGGGCTTCAGCGGCGCGCCCCTGACGCCTATTCCCACCTCGACTATTCTCTCGCTAACGGGGAACATCCACGCATAGCCCTTCGGGGCTAAATCGTTTCCCAAGTATATCCTAATCTCGTCCACGGCCTCCGGCTTGCATCCCGCGATCAGGTATTGGAGGGTCGGTATGGGCTCGGACTTCTCCTGAACCCCCAGGTTCCTCGCGACCCGGGAATTGTATCCGTCAGCCCCTATTACGATCGAGGCCGAGTATTCTCCCCTGCTAGTCTTCACGAGAACCTCCCCGTTTCTCCGCTTAAGATCTATGAAAGCCTCGCCGACGTGTATCTCGGCTCCGTGCTCCGCCGCCTGCGCCGCGATCTCCTGAAGCAGGATCGTCTTGTTTATCATGTAGCCGGTCTCGCCGATCTTCACGGATCTCCCGTTCGGAGCATAGACCCGCGCGCTAACCTCGTTTATCACGAGGCCTTGAACGGGCTTAACCCCGGCGGTCTCGAGGGTCTTCTTGCTGATCGCTTGCCCACATGGCTTTAGAGCGGCTATGAGCTGGTTTCTCTCGATTAGGAGCGTCTTGGCGCCGGTTAGAGCCGAGGATTTAGCCGCTGAAACGCCCGCGGGCCCTCCCCCCACCACTATCACGTCATACCTGTTCGACGGCATCCTCAGATCGCCTAAGCTCATAACCTAAAGCTTATAGACTTTTCCACACCTCTCATCCTCGCTCCCCCTACTCCGGCGAGATCACCGGGTTTCTTATAGTCCCTATCCGCTCGATCCACATCTCCACCACGTCGCCCGGCTCAAGAAGCTTCGGCTCCGGCTTCTGATACAGCCCGACGCCCGCCGGAGTTCCGGTAGAGATTATGTCCCCGGGCTCTAGGGTTACCCCCTGACTTAGGGTGGACACTATCTCCGGCAGCTTCTTGATCATTCTAGAGGTGCTCGAGTTCTGCCTGATCTCCTCGTTCACCCTAGTGAGCATCCGAAGGTTGTGCGGGTCCCCGATCTCGTCGCGCGACACCAGGCTCGGCCCGGTTGGGGCGAACGTATCGAACATCTTCCCGCGGATCCACTGAGCGCCCCTAAACTGGACGTCCCTCGCGGATACGTCGTTTAGAATCATGTATCCGAAGACGTGCTCGTAGGCCTCCTCGGGCTCCACGTCCCTGCACCTGCATCCTATGACCGCGGCCAGCTCTATCTCGTAGTCAAGCTCCTCGACGATCCTAGGCTTCACTATCGGATCATACGGCCCGATCAGCGCCGTAGCCGGCTTCAGGAATATTATCGGATCCTCCGGCGGCTCGACCCCCGCCTCCTCCGCGTGATCGAGGTAGTTTAGGCCCAGGCAGATTATCTTCCCGGGGTTCGGGACCGGCGGCTCGAGGTGGACGCTTTCCACCGAAAAGGACTCGATCGGGATCTTCCCGACGACTGAGTTCACGAGCTCCAGCAGCTCCCCATCCGATAGAAGATCCTTAACGTTTTTCGGAAGCTCCATGCGGAGGGCGTCCTCGACGAAGTATCTGGGAACGAATTGCTCCGGGGAGACTAGGAACCCGTAGTCGCGCTCCCCGCCCGAGCTATAGGATACTATCCGCATTATCCTCGTTAAAGGCTCGCGAGCTTGGATATATTGGTTGATATTGGTTGAGGTTAGGCCGGCTTGCTCATTAGCAGTACGCTCTCCCTAGCCTCCCCTATCTTGATAACTCTGCGGGCCGTCGCAACCCTCCTGTTCACGGCTATTATCCTCTCACCCGCGAAGCCCACCCTCTCCGCGAGCTTCATGACGAGTTTATCGGATTCCACGACCCTATCCGGGAAAACCCCTCCCGCCACCACCATGGCGACCCTGCCGCCGGGCTTCAAAACCCTGAAAATCTCCTCGAGGCATAGCCTCATGTCGTGGAAGTATGCTTTGGCGACCTCGGGCAGGTTCAGCTCCGGGAACTGGTCGACGACGTTCTTGGGATTGAGGCCAAGATAGGATCTCACAGGATCTATCTTAACGTCCCCGAAGAACAGCTCGTACTCTATTCGATAGACCTTCGTGTATTCTATCTTGTTCAGGTATGGCGGCGACGTTATGACCGCGTCGAAGGACTCGTCCTCTAGGAAGCCCATCCTCCGAGCGTCTCCGAGATAGACCTCCAAGTTGCAGGGCTTGAAGCTCAGCTTGGTGAGATCCCTAATCATCTTCTTGACCACTCGCTTGAAGAACTTTCTGAAGGGGGGAACGGGCTTCTCAACGACCTTTAGAACCGCTCCATCCTTGTAGGCGAAGGAAACCTTCATCGCGGCGTTCATCAAGGCTAGGGTGAAGAAGTTCCTGACAACGGGGTCGCCGATCTCCCGAATCCTCTCCCTGAAGAAGATTATGTCCTCGAGGGAGGGCTTTAGGAAAAACCGCTTAACGAACCCGCTAACCTCCGAGAGGTCGGGTTGGCGGAAGGGCTGATCGAAAAGACGCCTGGCCGCCCTCTTAAGCTCCTCGACATCGTAGTCCGCTATCTTGACTTGGGATACGAAGACGGCTAAGGGAGCCACATCCACCCCGACGCCGTCTACGCCGAGCTCCTTGCACGCAAGCAGGGTCGTTCCGGATCCTAGGAAGGGGTCTAAAACCTTAAACCCGGGGGACGCCTCGAAGCGCCTTAGCATTAGGTGGACGAACTCGCGGGAGAAGCCCTCCTTAAAGAAAAAACCAATTATAGATGGGAGTCCTCTTATTCGGGACGAAGGTTACCAGCCTTCCGAGATCCCATCTCTCCTCGTATATCACCATGCCGAGCCCTTCTCCGGTGAAGGATAGCGAACAGCCTACTTTAGAGTCTTACCCTTCTCAGCCTATAACCCTGAGGATCACGGCCGTCTCCGTGCTCCTAACCCCCTCGATGTTCCTTATCCTGTCTATCCGCTCGTTTAGCTCGGTTATGCTCGGAGCTGATATCACCGCCAGGGCGTCAAACCTCCCGGTAAGCTCGTAAACCTTCTCGACCCCCGGAAGCTCGGCTATCCTGTCAGCCACCTTCCTCGGGGAAGCCCCGGCCTCGAGCTGGAGAAAGGTTACGGCTCTAACTCCGTAGCCTCTATCGACCTCTATCGTAAACTTCTTGATCACCCCCCGCTCCTGTAGAAGCCTAACCCTTCTCCTAACCGCCCCCTCGGATAGCCCTAGGATCCTGCCGAGCTCGACGAAGGAGGTTCTACTGTTCTTCTGGAGGAGCTCGATTAGCCTGTGATCCACCTCGTCGAGGGCATAGGTGTCCGCCATCATCCCCGAGATATCCGGCTAAGCCTGAGGCTAAAAACGTTCGACGCGGGGAGGCGGAACTTTTATTTACGGTTTCAATACTCGGAGGAGCCATGGGGCAGGAGCCTCTAATCTACATCAACGGCGAATTCTATCCGAAGAGCGAGGCCAAGATCCCGGTCTACGATCACGGCTTCCTCTACGGCGACGGGGTCTTCGAGGGGATAAGAGCCTACGACGGGGTGGTCTTCAAGCTCAGGGAGCACATCGATAGGCTTTACGCCTCGGCTAAGGCGATAATACTCGAAATCCCCATGAGCAAGGAGGAGATGATAGACGCCGTCTTGAAAACCCTTAGGAAGAACGGCCTGAAGGACGCCTACATCAGGCTCGTCGTAACTAGGGGGGTTGGAGACCTGGGCTTAGACCCCCGGAAATGCGGCAAGCCTAACGTGATAATAATCGCGGAGCCCATCCTAGCGCTCTATAAAAAGGAGGCGAAGCTGAAGGGGCTGAGCCTGATAATATCCTCGGTTAGGAGGGATAGGGTGGACGCGACGACCCATCAGATAAAATCCCTAAACTACCTGAACAGCATCCTAGCCAAGATCGAGGCCATAGCGGCCGGAGCCGACGACGCGATAATGCTCGACGACCGGGGATTCGTCGCCGAAACATCCTCGACGAACATATTCCTCGTAAAGGACGGCAAAGTGATAACTCCTCCGTCATCGACCGGGGCATTACCCGGGGTAACGAGGAACTTCGTGATGGAGCTGGCGAAGAAGCTAGGCTACCCGGTCGAGGAAAGGGATGTAACGCCCTTCGAACTCCTCACGGCCGACGAGGTATTCATGACCGGGACGGGAGCCGGAATAGTTCCTGTAACGAGGATAGCTGGGAGAACGATAGGAGATGGGAAAGCCGGGAGGACAACGTTAAGGCTGATGGAAGAGTTCGAGAAGGAATGCAGAAAACCTGAGAACGGGATCAAGATATACCCGGAGTAGGGATGCCGTCGAATGGGCTTCCACCGCCGACCCCCGCACGCCCCCCGATCAGAAAAGCCAGAGAGTTTAGTGGGATGCGCGGCGGGAGGGATTTGAACCCTCGAGGCCCAGATGGGCCACAGGCTCTCCAGGCCTGCCCCTTACCAGGCTAGGGTACCGCCGCTCGGCGCATCGGCTTCATGGTAGCTTCGCATTTCCTCAATTAAAAATTATCTGAACGCTATGACGATGCTTCTATCATAAACGTATTTAGGCTCCGGGAATAGGTCTGGAGGAAGTGATTCGAGTGAGGGTGATCCGGGAGAGGGCTGGGAGGGCTTTCTCGCCGACGAGGATCCCGGGAGCTAGGTGGGTGATAAACCAGTACGTCGGCTGCCAGCATGCGTGCAGATACTGTTATGCCAAGTTCGTGCGTAGGCGGTATTATTATGGGAGATGGGGTTCTTGGGTGGTTGTGAGGGAGAATATGCCGGAGCTCGTGAGGAGTAGATACGTCGCCGGGAAGGTGTATATGTCGAGCATCTCAGATCCATATCAGCCGATCGAGAAGAGGCTCGAGCTCACCAAGAGGATCCTCGAAAGCATGAATAAGAGGATAAGGCTCTCGATCCTGACGAAATCCGACCTAGTTCTGAGGGACGTGGAACTGTTCAAGAGATTCGAGAATATTGAGGTGGGATTAACCGTGAATAGCTTCGGGGAGTCCATTAAGAGGGATCTGGAGCCGCGCTCGCCGAGCATCGGGAGGAGAGTTGAGGCATTAAAGAGATTATATGAAAGTGGGGTTAAGAATTATGCCTTCATCTCCCCAATAATCCCAAAGCTGACGGACATCGAGGAGATAATAAACGATACCAGGGACTTCGTCACATACTATTTCTTCGAGTTCCTAAACTTCAGAGCCGCTGGAGCGGAGTTTAGGAGATTTCTGAAGGATAAGTATTGGGAAGCATATGAGGTTATGTCGGATACGGAGAGGTTTGAGAGATATGTCAAGGACGTGATTAAGGCCATTAGGAGGAGTAGGATCAAAATAGGTGGGATATGTCTACATCATCCCAAGCTCATCGTGGTAAAGTGAGTTAACTCATTTCCTGACCCTCCTCTTCCCACCCCTCCAGATCGGGGGATAGGTTCCCCTCTCCATTATCACCCTCTCGGTCTTGGCGGCGATTCCATGAGAAGCTTCGAGGATCTCCTCCACATGCATCTTAGCC
>JAPDJZ010000078.1 GCA_029258815.1 archaeon | reverse complement strand
AGGCAAAGCTGGGCTACCCGGCTTAAAGTTCCTGAGCGTCGCTCTTCCATGGCTTAGATACGAGCTGCCGATAGTCGTCTCGGTCGCGGAAAACCAGCTCTCGACATGGGGCATAATGTTCAGGGATCTAAGCTTCCAGCTGGCCTTCGCGATTATAGGATTATACTATGCTCTTAGGCGAAGAAGGAACGAGGACTTGATTCTAGCGCTTTTCGCGGTCTTCACCCTCTACTTCTCATCCACCATGGTGAGGCTATCTACCCTCGCGGCTCCGGCGGTCGCGATTCTAGCCGGCTATGGCTTATCCGAACTCGCGGCCGGATTCGCCAGAAGCATTAAGCGTCCTCCGACCAAGACCAGAACCAGAGCTGTTGGAATCGAGTATTATCTGCTCACCCCGATACTCTTAGCCGCGCTCGTGATCTTCTCCATAACTCCAACCGCGTACGGCGTGAGATACACGCTCTCCGGCATAGACGCCGCATACGTTCCGCCGACCATAGTTTCGTCCTCGCTCGGGGTGAGGGCCGAGGTTCCGGCGTGGCTCAAGACCTTGGAGTGGATGAGGAATAACCTGCCCGACGACGCCGTCGTAGCGTGCTGGTGGGACTACGGATACTGGGTAACGATCCTCGGGAATAGAACGAGCATAGTGGATAACGCGACCCTGAACTCGACCCAGATAGGCGAGGTCGGATACGCGTTCATGTCGGATGAGGAGACGGCGTATAGGGTCTTTAGGAGGCTCGGCGCGACCCACGTCCTAATCTTCGTAACCCACTACTCCTACGGTCAGGGAGGTCAGCTCATCGGCTACGGCGACGAGGGCAAGTGGATCTGGATGCTTAGGATAGCCGTTCAGGAGGGGCATAAGCTTAACGAGAGCGAGTATCTGGACGAGCGGGGGAACCCGACCCAGAAGTTCTGGGAGACGACCCTAGGAAAGCTCATACCGTTCAAGCCCATGGGATCGGGCTATCAGCGCACCTACGTCTACCAGCCCTCCCAGCTGAAGCACTTCCGGCTGGTCTACGAATCCGATAGACCGTATACGAGCTACGCCTACGTCTACGTTTACGAGCTCGTCGACTAGCCTATGTAGAGAGGTCTTCTACCGCCCTTAATTCTCTCCTGAACCATCCGCTCGTAATCCTGCCTGAACTCCTCGATCACGGCTCTCTGCTTCTCGATCTCCTCCTCAAGCCTAGCGAGATCTATCTCGAAACCCAAAGCTTTCGAGAGAACCTTAAGAAGGTCTCTAGCGGCCTCGGGATCGGGGAAGTAAGGCATGACCTCCGCTACTAAAAGCCAGGCCCTCCCCCCTCCCCTCGAGTAGAAGTACATTAGATAGGTTGAAAGCTTGTCGGCCGGGATCTCGTCGAGCCTCCTCAGGGGCTTCGCCCCGGATCTGAGGAATATCTCGGCATCGTTCGGGTCGGAGGACGCTATATAGACTCCCCGCTCCCCGGTCAGCCTCATCCCGGATAGAAGATAGTAGTTTAGGGCTCCCCGGCCGGCTAGGAAGCCGTAGAGCTCCCGCGCTATCTCGTATCCGGCCTTACTATCATCCAGCGCGAAGTTTCTCGAGATTAATACGAGCTTGGCATTTTCCGCGTGGTGCAGGTATACTTCGATCCTAGGCTGAGACGCTATCCCATTCGAGACTAGGCTTACGTGGGGGAAGTGCTTGGATCTCACCTCAGCCAGCTTAACGGGCTTGAGCCTTTCGATCATGTAGTTTACCGCTATGGAGGGGGCTACGCCGGCCGTAGGGGTCGCGTCAATAACCTTACCCCCGCTTAAATCGGCTGACCGGCCGGCCTCCGCCAAGACCAGCCTCGCATACTCGGATTTATCGGGGTAGGGCATCGATCAACCACCACCATCTACGTGGATTTAAGTTCTTTGCCCTTCCGCCTCCTCGCCCGGATTATCAGGTCTAGATATCTATGCTTTAGGGAGATGGCAGGGGGATGGGCCGACCTGACCGCTGCCCCACAGCTAGGGCATCTATCGCTTCTCAGGGTGTATCTCCCGCATTTCGTGCACTTGTTTATCAGGCTGGACATGGCTCATCTCACTTTAGCTGGAGCTCTCCTCGCCCTCCGGCGTCCCTGACCACGGAGAGGCATGCCTCCGCGACCTTTTCGATCAGCTCCCTACCCTTCTCCTGATCCTCCGCCTCAACCCTGATCAGATAGCGCGGGGGCCCTATCGAGGTTATCATCACCTCCTCGCCCTTTCCGGCCTGCTTCAAGCCCTTCTCGACGGCCTTCCTAATGATCTCGACCCCATCGCCCCTTGGAACCGTCATCACGATGGTCCCCTTGACGACCGCGCGCTTAAGCCTGATCTCTTGCCGGATTAGCTCTAAAAGCTGCTCGGCCAGCCTCTTATCGAGCTTCATCCAAGCCGGAAGCCTGCCCTCGTCGAGGGCGTCTAGGAAGACATCGTATAGGCTTAAGCCGCGTTTCATGGCCGGCCTAACTATAAGCTTTCTGAGCTCCTCCTCGGATCTGCCCGTCCTCTCGGCGAGAACGCTTAGAATCCTCATCAGCCTCTGTTTTCGCTTCCACTCGAGCATCTTCCGCTCTCGCTCCTTCTGGGAAACCCTCCGCAGGGATACGTCCGCCTGCCTCGCCCGCTCGTCGAGCCTCAGAACCCTGAAGACCTCGCGCTGATTCTCCCTGAGATAATCCCTGATGTTCCGAATCCATTTGAGCGAGATCTCCGATATGTGGACAAACCCCTCCCAGCCCGGATACTCGATCAGATCTAGGTAGGCGCCATATCTCTCAACCCGCTTAACAACCCCGACGACTAGATCCCTGGGCTTCGGAGCCTTAACCTCGACGAACTCAGACATCCCGGAAGGAAAACCCGCCTCCCAGAATTTAAGTTACAAGACCCGCCCCTTAGGTCAGACCTTCGAGAACCCTTCCCAGAATCTTCGCCTTCCCACCCTTCGGGATCGCTAGGGTTGCTCCGCATACGAGGCACTTAACCTCGATCTTCGCGTGATCGAATACGACCTGTCTGTGGCCGCATTCATTACACTGGACTAGCAGGAACTTCGACCGAGGCTTCGGGATGAGTTTGCTCCAATCGACCTCGGACATCCCCCTCTTCCCAGCCCGGGGAAACTTTAAGGCACGTTATAACTATTTTTCGCGGCTATCCGCCCCTCTCCTCTAAGAACTTCTCAACCTCCTTCGAGGTCGGTAAAGCCTCCTGAGCTCCCAGCTTAAGCGTCGATAAAGCGGCCACGGCATTAGCGTACCTCGCGGCGCTTTCGAGGGCTTCTCCCCTTACTAGGGCCACCGCTAGGGCACCGTTGAAGGCGTCTCCCGCTCCGGTTGTATCGACGGGCTTAACCTTGAAGGCTGGAATGAGCTCGTGCCGGTCTGGGGCTATTATCATGGCTCCCCGCTCGCCCAAGGTTACTACCAGATTCCCTATTCCAAGGTCTTCGATCGCCTTCCTCCCAGCCCTCATCAGATCCTCATCGCTCGCTATCCTGACTCCGCTCATCAGCTCCAGCTCTATCTCGTTCGGCGTCGCGACGGAGACCCTGCTCAAAGCCTCTCTCGAAAGCTCGTGATATGGAGCCGGGTTCAGGATTATCCTAATCCCCTCCTCGGAGAACCTCCTAATAGCGTACTCAACGACCTCGACGGGGATCTCGAGCTGGAGGAGGAGCACGCCTATCCTATCTCTAAGATCTTCAAGCGCCTCGTCGACGTCCTCCTTCGAGAGATGGTAGTCCGCTCCGGGGGCGACCGCTATAACGTTATTCCCCTCGGAGTCCACGAAGATTAGGGCGACGCCGGAGTGGGTTTCCGCGCGCTTCACGTAGTCGACGTTAACGCGATTTCTCTCGAAGTTCTTTATCAACTCGTCTCCGATTACGTCGTTTCCAACCATTCCGATCATGTAGACGTCCGCTCCGAGCCTCGCGGCGGCGACCGCCTGATTAGCGCCCTTCCCGCCCGGCGTCATCTTGAACCCCCTCCCGATCACGGTCTCCCCCAGCCTAGGCATCCTATCCAAGGTTACGACGTAATCCATGTGAATGCTTCCGAGAACGCCGACTCCGGGCTTCACAGGCGATTCTATCGGCGGTCTCGCTTATATCCGCTTCCCAGCGCTCGAGGGCTTTAAAGAATGCTTAAATACGGCTCGGCGGGAGGGAGCACGGATTCGGAGTTGAAGATTCCGGCCACGATAAACACCTATTGTCCCAGATGCCGCAAGTATACCCCGCATAAGGTTACCCTCTACAAGAAGGGGAAAGATCGGGCTCTCGCCCGGGGGGCTAGGCACCACGAGCGGGAGCTTCACGGCTACGGGGGTCAGAAGTATCCGATTCAGCGGAAGAAGGCTAAGACGACTCAGAAGCAGACCCTGAAGCTGATCTGCAAGGAGTGCGGCTACACGATTCACAAGGAGGGCATAAGGCTTAGGAAGCTCGAGATAGTCGGCTAAACTCCCTAACCTTCTCCTCGAAGAGCTCCAGCCCCCTATCCAGGAGATCCTCCTCGATGTTCAGCGGGGGGGCTAGCAGGATCGCCGAGCCCATCCTCCAGACGAGCAGCCCGACCCTAAAAAGCTCGCTGACCAGCGTCCCTACGTCCCCGCCGGCGGCTTCTAGGCACAGGAGCATGCCGACCCCCCTGGCCCTCCAACCCGCCCCCAGCTCGTCGACTAGGTCTCTAAGCCTTCTGAGGATTCTCCGGCCGATCCTCTCGCCCCTCTCGATCAAGCCCTCATCCCGAATGACCCTGAGGGTGGCGATGGCCGAGGCTATTGACAACACGTTCCCCCCGGATTGCTCGTGCATCCCGGGCTCGAGATCTAGAACGTCCTCCCTAGCCGCTATAACCCCGATCGGGAGACCGGATGCGAGGGCGGCGCCTAGGCAGACTAGATCCACCTTCGCGTTCCATCGATCTAAGGCGAACCATCTGCCGGTTCTAGCGGGGGCCGTCAGAACCTCATCCGCTACCACGAGAGCTCGAAGATCCCTAGCGGCCCCAAGCAATCCGGCGACATACCTCTCCGAGCGCGCCAAGATCCCCCTACCGAGACCAAGCGGATTGAAGACTATGCCGGCTAGATCCCCGGGCGCCACCGCCTCGACCAAGCCCCTCATCTCCTCGACGCACCTAGCCCCACATTTCTCGGGCCTCAGGCCTAGAGGGCAGGTCTCGCAATCCGAGGCCGGAAAATAGAGTACGTCGGATACTTCGGCGAGAAGCCTCCTAGGCTTTAGGTCCGTCGAGGCCGCGAGAGCCTCCCCAACCGATCCATGATATTCTCCGATGAAGCTCAGGATCGCCCTTCTACCCGAATGCCACCTCGCGGCCCTTATCGCTAGGTCCACCGCCTCCCCGCCGCTATCGCAGAAGACGAACCTAACATCCCCCCTAATTGGAGCTATCCTCGAAAGCTCCTCGGCGAGCTCGCCGATCCGCTCGTGATGCGCGGCGGCGGGATTGTAGAGCGACAGCTCGCTAAGCTGATCCCTAACCGCTTTAACGACATCCGGATGATTTCCTCCCAAGGGTAGGAGGCCGAGGCCGCTGGTGAGATCAATATACCAGTTCCCGTTTACGTCCTCTACGACCGGCCCCTCGACGCGCTTGACGACCAGCGGAAACGCTCTCCGATACGATCTCGACATCAGATCGACGTCCCTCGAGATAAGTTCGCCGGCTTTGCCCGAGGTCGGGGGCTTCGAAATCCTGGGAATATCCCTCATAGCTGATTAGGTGATCGTTAAGTGAGGCTATAAGGCTATAACCGCCTCGAGAACCCCCACGTGCCTCACCCTTCCGTCGCCCCGCCGAAGCTCGTCGCTCCCCAGGCTTATCTCCTTAACCCTGAGATTCGAGTAGAAGCCGTTCTTCAGGAGCATGATCGTCCGGATGCAGTTCTCGATATTCCTGCCCCTAGCCCTTAGAACTATCTCCCGCTCTCCTCGATTGAATAGGGTTACGCACGCCGTAACGTATCTCATGGCGTCCTTCCTGCCGACTATCACGAGAGGTCTTCCCATCCTACTAGCCGAGATAATCCGAATCGGAATAGTTATGTTTTTCACCGGCTGAGTAGGCTAGAGGAGCGCTCCAAGAAAGGCTGCTGCGAGGAGGAGGAAGAATAGGATCGCGATGAAGAAGTATCCCGAGACCGCTAGAATCGCCAGCGAGACGTAGCTCGCTATCCTATGCTGCCTGGCCGAGAGAACGCTTCTGAAGATCTTCGATCCGTCGAGCTGCCAGATCGGCAGGAGGTTTAAGGCTGTTACGAAGAAGCCCAGCCAGATCGCGAAGAATACCCCGCCGCTCATGAGGGGGATTCGATCGGGGTGGCCTAGCTGAAGTAGCGCCACTATCGCTTGAAGCATTAGGGGCGGCTGGAGGGTCGTAACCTCTCCCCCGCTGGCCCTAACCGCCTCGACCACGCGCCTAAGCTCCTGCTCGGTAAGCCACGGAGCATACCAGCTAACGGCTAGAAACCCTATAACCGTGCTTAGGATAAAGCTCGTGAGCGGGCCGCTCAGCCCGAGATCGAACATCTCATCCCGATTCACTATAGGCTCCCTCTGGAAGATCACCGCCCCGAAGGTCGGTATCAAGCCCGGGATCCCGGGAATGAAGTAGGGCATGGACGCCGACGCCCCCGCCCTCTTCGCGGCTACTAGGTGGGCTAGCTCGTGCAAGCCTAGAATCGCTAGGAGGATCGCGGCGTAAAGCCCGCTCTCGAAGAGCTTCTCGAGAAAGCTTCTGGGGCCGAAGGCCACCTCGTATAGCGACCTGAAGGACGCCCAGAAATACCCGTCTAAGAGTATTACCGCGAGGGTTATCGCGAATAGGATGAGGGGCAGGTTCCTATACCTGAGGAAGCCGAGGGCGGGCTCGCGATACCTAAAGACCCTTATAACGACCCTCCCCCCGCTCAGCCTCGCCGAGGGAACGTATCCCAGCCTCTTAAGCTCTCTATACAGGCTTCGGAAATCCTCCTTTATCTCCCTCTCCCTTATCAGGAATGTCAATACCCCGGCTTCGTAGTATACGTCCTCGACGGCGAAATGCTTAGAGACCACCGCCTTTATCTCCTCAACCCTATCGTAGTACGATTCCAAACCTCGCCCGGGAGGGGATCCGATCTCACGATCTTTAATGTTTTCCCGCTCGGAGGAAGGGAAGCCGTCTAAACGGGCTAGGCTCGAGTTTGAGAAGGCTCCCCGCCGCGCCCCGAGGGGGAGGTGGAGTAGGGGCTATAAGGCATAAAAATCTGGGGTTTAGCTAGAGGGTTGAGGAGAAGGAGGGCAGATATGGAGAGCTATAGCGAGGAGCAGGTCTTCCGGGTAAGAGAGGCTTCGGCGGCGGATCTCGCGAGGGTAATCATGATCAATAGGCGATGCCTCCCCGAGAACTACACCTACTTCTTCTTCAACTCGATACTCCAGAATTATCCGAGGACGTTCCTCGTCGCGGAGATCGGCGGCGATTTAGCGGGCTATATAATG
>JAPDJZ010000026.1 GCA_029258815.1 archaeon | reverse complement strand
TATGTCTATCACTATTCTCTGCTGCATTCCTCCGCTTAGCTCATGAGGATAGGCGTCGACAACCCTCTCGGGATCTGGGATCTCCATGAGCTTCAGGAGCTCGATGATCTCTTCTCGAATGACCTGCCTGAGCCTGCGCGTCATCATGTTCTTGACAACAGGTATCTTCTCCAAGATCGCCAGAGCCGTGGAGTTCGGCTCCTCGAGCATCTTGCGGTAAGCCCACAGCTCTAGCTTCGCTCCAGCTCCGCCATCTCCTCTCCTCAGATCCTCCTCGACGAGCTTCATCGCCTTCCCAAGCACCTCAGAAAACCTGTGCGAAAGTATTGCCTCAGCTATCTGGTCTCCAACCCTGTAGAGGGGGTCGAGGGCGGCGTTCGGCTCCTGGAAGATCATGGAGATCTCCTTCCCCCTGATCTTCAGCAGCTCATTCTCCTTGAGCTCGATCACGTTTACCACGTCGCCTCGATCCCTTCTAAAATACACGGCTCCGCCCTCAACCCTGCCAGGAGGAGGAGTCAGGGCCATTATCGTGAAAGCGGTTACGGATTTGCCGCTTCCAGTCTCCCCGACGATTCCCAGGGTTTCGCCTTTCCTCAGCCTCAGGTTCGCCTTCTCGACTGCCTTCACTATCCCCTCATAGGTGTAGAATCGGACGACCAGGTCCTTAACCCTTAGTTGCTCATTATTCTCAAAGATCTCCATCAACTTCTTTTTCACCTCCTTCTGATCATCGGATCCAGTATATCTCTGAAAGCGTCTCCGAGGAGATTCCAGCCCATGACGAAGAGGAAGAGGAACAACCCTGGGATCGTGTAGACATACCAGTATGCGAAGGGATCTCCTGGCCTGCCCGTGATCCAGTTTCGGGAGAGAGCTATCAGCTGACCCCAGTCCGCGTATCCCTCGGGTGCGCCTAGACCTAGGAAGCTTAGAGCGGCTGCTATGAGAACGATTGCCCCTATGTCTAGTGAGGCTGCTATGAGAAGCGGGAAAATGGAGTTCGGTAAGACGTGTCTCACGATTATCCTTAGGTCTGAGCATCCTATCGCCTTAGCTGCCTCAACAAAGTCCTCCGAAGTGACTCTCAGGAACTCTCCTCTGATGAGCCTAGCGTAGGTGGGCCATCCAACCAAGACGAGCGCGAGAGTTATGCTGTCGAGCCCAGGGCCGAACGCGACCACGAGGGCCATGGCGAGAATTAGACCTGGAAACGCGAAGATCACGTCCGTGACCCTCATCAAGATCTCGTCTACGATTCCCTTGTAGTATCCTGCGAGGCTTCCGATGACTATTCCTATTATCGCGCTCACGGTTACCACGAGAACCCCTATCCTATAAGCCGACCTGGTCCCCCAGATGACCCCATAGTAGATGTCGTATTGGCCCTCGGTCGTGCCGAAGGGATGCTCTGGGCTCGGAGGCTGAGGCTCTGGGAAATATCCCGATCTCGGGATAATGTATGGGTCTCTTCCTGGAGTCGGAGGAGCTAGGATAGGAGCGAGCAAGGCGATCAAGGTGAAGGCCAAGATTATCACTATTCCGAGAATCGATAGCGGGCTTTCCCTCATCCTAGCTAGGATGAACTTGAGCTCCCTTATCCTCGGGCTTTCCTCAAGCTTCAACTTAGTTTTACTCACCCAAATCACCCCAACCTAATCCTAGGATCTATGTAAGCGTAAAGTATGTCAACTATCAGGTTGGCTATCACGAAGACCAGCCCAGCGAAGAGCGCGAATCCCAAGACCGCGGGTATGTCAAGCTGGGTTGCAGCGTTCGCGGCGAAGTATCCTACCCCCTTGAACTCGAAGACCGTCTCGGTTATGACCATACCCGAGAGGAGACCTGCGGTAAGTATTCCTGATATCGTGATCACCGATATGAGGGCGTTCTTGGTCGCATGTTTATCGATCACCTCTTTGCTGGTCAATCCTCTCGCCCTGGCGGCTATGATGTATGTTTTCCCGAGCTGCTCGAGCATGCTCGACCTCATTATCCTCATTATCAGGGCAACGTTTATCGTGACTATCGTCGTTACGGGTAGAACTAGATGCATCAAGGCATCTAGGAAGACCGCTGGATTCAAGTTCAGGATGGCATCAATCGTGTAGAGCCCTGTGTAAACCTTGAACTCCCCAGAAGCTATCATGGCTTCAGCCCACGGGCTAAGCCTCCCAGGCGGGAAGATCCCTAGCCCTCCATAGAAGACCGCGAGCAGGACTATGCCGAGCCAGAAAGATGGAAGAGACCAGCCTATGATCGCCACGACTCTGGTAGCATGATCTATGGCCTTATCCTTGTTCACTGCTGAGAGCTTCCCGAGGAAGATTCCGAAGATGATGATCAGCGGGGCGGAGTATAATGCGAGCTCAGCCGTGGCTGGTAAATGCGTGACCAGTGCCTCTAAAACTGACATGTGCATGGACTGAGACCAGCCCAGGTTCCCTCTGAGAACCTGACTCATCCAGTTAAAGTATTGGATATAGAATGGCTGATCGAGCCCATATTTCCTTATTATCTCATTTATGTCGGCGGCCTGCCTCGGATCCCTGATGTAGAGTGAGGCGCGCTCGTATGGATCGAAGAGCTGGGTTACTCCGAATATCAGGAGCGTTACGCCTATTATTGTCGGGATAACGAGGAGGAGACGCCTTATGAGGTATGCCCGCATGCTCGTGGCCAAGCTATTTCAGGAGGCGGCTTTCCGCTCCCAACTAATTAACTTTATCCTCTTAGAAGGCTCAGAAAAATGGGAAGGAAGAAAAAGGCTCCGCTCTAGTAGCCTTTCGACAGGACGTAGAAGTAGACTCCAGGATATATCGGGTTATAGTACCAGCCCTTGACCCAGTCGCGTTCATAGTGGCGGGCTAGAGGCTGATCTATGATGAAGCTCGGCACATCCTCATAGTAGATCTTCTGAAGCTCCTTGTAGATCTCCACTCTCTTCGACTGATCGCTCTCGGTTATTCCCTTCTCGATCAGCTCGTCTACGGTCGGGTTCGAGTATTTCTGGAAGGCGGAGAAGGTTCCAGAGGAGTGCATGAACGGGTAGACGAAGTTATGCGGGTCAGGATAGTCTGCGATCCACCCTATGATGAATATCGGCAGCTGGCCCTTGACCATCGCCTTGAGGTATGTAGGCCACTCGACCGCCCTCACCTCGACCTTAAACTTCGGGTTTATCTTCTCGATGTTCTCTTTCAGGATCTCGGCGGCAGTCTTCCTCTGGACGTTGCCAGTATTGTAGAGGATGATTATCTTGAATCCCTTCTCCCAGACCTCTCCGTTCAAAGCCTTCTTGAAGTATTCTTCAGCCTTCTTCAAGTCGTGGGTGTACTTCGGCTGATCTGGGTTGAATCCTGGAAGGCCCTTGGGTATAGGTCCTGGGATGTGTTCAGCTTCTCCGAGCCATGCCTCCTTGATGTAGGTCTCATAGTCGAAGGCATATGCGAAGGCTTTCCTCAGGTTTACGTCCTTGAAGAAGTCTGGTGGAATACCGTTTCCATCGAGCTTGCCGCTTCCGATGTATGGGCTCTTCGGATCCACCTCGAATGTGAAGAATATGGCGTCGACCTGCAGGGTCGGCAGGTCCTTGACCACTCTTACTCCTTCAGCGCCCTCGATCTCCTTCATGTGCTGCCTCGGGACGTAGATTATGTCCGCGTCTCCCTTCAGGAACATGAGCTTTCTAGTCGACCACTCGTCAACCCTCTTGATCACAGCTCTCTTGATCTTAGCTGGCCCAAGGAAGTAGTTGTCGAACCTTATCAGCGAAACCTCTTTGCCATGCTCCCACTTCTCAAGCATGAAGGGCCCTGATCCGCAGTCAACTTCCTGAAGCTCTGGAACTTCTGGGTTATGGTAGTCTACCCAGTTGTCCCATGTTCCAGGCCACGCCCCATTCTTGACCGCGCACTCCTTGTCAACTATGCTCGACCAAGTTTGGCTTAGTATCTGGAAGAACACCGTGGTCGGGAACGGCTTCGCAAGGTGGAACACCACGTTATCGCCCTCGACCTCGATAGCCTTGTCTATCATTTCTGCTATCTTAGCAGCTTGACTCGGATCTGAGATGTCTCCCAGCTCCTCTAGGGCGTCGACTCCAAGCAAAGGCTCGAGAAGCATCCACGTTGGGCCGCCGTCCCTCTCTTGGACGATCGCTCTTTCGAAGGAGTATTCGACGTCCTCAGGCGTTATCTCTCCTCCGTCGTGGGTCTTGATGCCCTTCTTTATCGGGAAGATTATCGTCATCCCGTTATCTTTTATCAGGCCGTTCTCAACCGATGGAACCTTTTCCGCGATCATCGGAACAAATTTATCGACCTTTGGACCGTCGAAGAAGATCAAGGTGTCGTAGATGTTGAATATCACCTCCCCGCTCGCCGTGTCGTATGCCCATGCTGGATCCAAGGTCTCGGGCTCACCTATCGTGGCGACGATTATCGTGTCTGGGTTCTTTATCTGAGATCTTGGGAGCACGGTGAAATAGTATGTGCCAGCACCGATGGCGATCGCAGCGATTACAACTATTATAGCAATCAACGCAAGCTTACTTACCCCATGACGATATTTTCCATGCATCAGAATCCTCTTTTCTTAACGCTTGCTTAAAAAGTTTTGTAATGAGCGAACCGCTTTCTTCCCATGATCACCTGATCTCAGGCGATCCTGCTTCATCTGCTTGAGAGAAGTTTCAGAAGAGATCTAAGACCGTCGAAGATACGATCTAAATCTGTAAATGTTCAAATAGGAGCGGTTTGAAGTGCAATCAGTTTCGCGATGAGCGGGTCGAAAGCTTTAGACTTGATCAGAGCGCATCAGAGATATAGGTCCACAACCCTGAATATGATTCCCAGCGAGAACCTCCAGAGCCCTAACGTGCTGAAAGCCTTGGCGACGGATCTTGCTGGAAGATACTCCTATAGACCGAGATATTATTCTGGAACGAGGTATATCGATGAGATCTGGGAATACGCTGAGGACCTTGCCAAAAAGCTTTTTAAAGCCGATTACGTCTGCCTGGAGCCGCTTTCAGGCCATATCGCCGCCCTCCTAACCTACACCGCTTTCGCTAAACGGGGTAAGCTCGCGGTCGTCGCCCCGGACTGCGGGGGATATATGGGGAACGCCCCCGACAAGCTTCCGGACGTCATCGGGGCCGAGGTCATCTATCTTCCCGGCGATCGGGAGACCCTTCTGCCGGATGCCGAGGGATCCATAGAGGTTATTAGGGCGGAGAAGCCGGATCTGGTGGTTCTGGGCGGGAGCTACATGCTCTTCCCCCACCCGGTTAGGGAGCTCTCGGAGGCCGTCCACGAGTATGGCGGGCTTCTCGCCTACGATGGATCTCATGTCCTAGGCTTGATCGCCGGGGGGGTCTTCCAAGACCCGCTGAGGGAGGGAGCCGATATACTCTTCGCGTCCACCCATAAGACTTTTCCCGGCCCTCAGGGAGGGCTGATACTTACGAATAGCGAGGAGCTTTACAGGAAGCTCTTCGAGAACATCTTCCATAAGATCGCCGATAACATCCACTTCAATAAGATCGCCGCTCTCGCCGTATGCTTAGAGGAGATGCTCAGGTATGGGAGGAGGTATGCTGGGAAGATCGTTGAGAACGCGCACGAGCTCGCTAGAAACTTGGACGCGCTCGGAGTTCCGGTTAAGGCTAGAGAACGCGGCTTTACGAAATCTCATCAAACGATTCTAGATGTGCCCGATCGGGAGGCTAGGATCGAGCTTCGTGATAGGCTCGAGCGGTGCGGGATAATTTCCGACGCGGATCTGAGGCTCGGGGTGGCAGAGGTTACCCGGAAGGGGATGGGGAAGAGGGAGATGGTCACGGTGGCTAAGCTGATTAAGAGGGCTTTAGACGACGAGGATTCTAGGGAGGTCAGGAGGAGCGTTCGAAGACTGGTTAGAAGATTCAGGAGGCCGAGGTTCTGCTAAAGCCGATCCGCGGAATATCGCAACGAGTACCGTAAGACTGGCTTCCCGAGAACTTGGGGTTAGGATAAATAACTAGGCTTCATATCATTTCTCCGGAAATGCGATTCGGCTGGGGGCTGATGAGGTATTGAGAAAGGATTTTAGGGCTATGCTCGTGGAGGCCGAGGGGTTGGGGGAATTGTTCAGGGTCGTTAAGAGGGCCGTCGAGAGCGTGCTCGGGGTTAGGAGGGCCGGCCTCGAGCTGGCCCTGGCCAACCTGCCGGAGAACGTCGAGGCGGTACACGAGGTCGGGTCGAATACGATAATAATGAATAGGAAGTATCTGCGGACCCTTCTCGGCTCGTCTAGATCCAAGCTCGAGATCAAGTCGAGGATCTTTTCTCTCCTGCTGCGCGAGTATCTCCGAAGCCTCGGCGTCAACGAGGGGGAGGAGGTTAGGGTGCTCTCGCTAAGGGTTATACGGGAAGCCCTCGGAGAGGATCATCCGGCATATCGCATGGTGTTTGAGGAAGCCCCCGAGCGCGGGTCGGCCGCGAGCTACGATCTCGAGCCCAGAGACGCCGAGCTCGTTAAAGACTTCGACACAGATAACGCCCATTACATCGGCTAATATCCCCCTCGGCGGATGCGGAAAACCTTATTCTAAGCCGATCCGACGCGTGGCCGAGGATGCTCGAGAGATTTCTCGGATGCATGCTCTCCGCGGCCCTCGGAGACGCCCTCGGCGCCTCCATCCACGAGCCCGGAGGCATCCTGCGCTATACCGATGATACGGCCATGATGATAGCCTTGGCAGAGGAGATCGTCGAGGGAGGGGGGAGGTTCGACCCGGAGAAGCTCGCGTGGAGATTCGTCGATGCATATGAGCGGGAGCCTTGGAGGGGCTACGGCCCCGGCCCTCCGAGGATCTTCAGGCTGATTAAGCGAGGCGTCGGGGTTCTGGAGCTCGACAGGAGGCTTTACCCCGGGGGGTCTTTCGGGAACGGCGGCGCCATGAGGATAGCTCCCGTGGGGCTGTTTTACCATGACGATTTCGAGGAGCTTAGAAGGGCCGTCGAGGCCGCTTGCAAGCCCACCCATAATCATCCGCTCGCCGTTGAGGGAGCCCTGATCGAGGCGGCTTCGATAGCCTTGGCTTTGAGGATGGAGCCGGGCGGGAGGGCGGATCCGGTTGATTTCATCGAGCAGCTGCTTGGCCTAGCCTCGAGCGAGGTTTATCGCGGGAAGCTCGCGCTCATCCCGGGGCTTATCGAGTCCGACCCGCCGAGGAGGCTCGTCGTTAGGAGGCTGGGGCATAGCGTCGAGGCCCATAACTCGGTTCCGACGGCGGTTTACTGCTATCTTCTGGAGCAGGATCCGATTAAATCCATTAGGAGGGCTATCTGGATCGGCGGAGATCGGGATACGATAGCCTGCATGGCCGGGGCCATCGCCGGAGCCCACCGCGGAGCAGGATCCCTTCCGCGCGAATACCTCGACAGGCTTGAGAACGCTGATAGGATTCGACGGCTTGCCGAGAGGCTTTACGAGCTTAGGTTCGGCGGGGATCGCCTCCCCCGAGAGCGCTAGCGTTATACCGGAGGCCGGCCATGGAGAGATGATCATAAGAATCGGAGAGCGGGCTTTACGGATGGGATGACGCTGATAGCGCATATCGC
>JAPDJZ010000131.1 GCA_029258815.1 archaeon | reverse complement strand
AACAGGCTGAACCTTTCCGGTGCGGATGTTGAAGCGTTTGGACTTCCGGGTTGACTATGGTGATCGCCTTGAATGGGCACTTAGCCGCGCATATCCCGCAGCCTAGGCACAGGGGCTCCACTATCGTGGGATATCCTTCCTCATCGAATTTTATCACCTCCCTTCCGCTGCGCACCGGCGGGCAGAATCGATAGCACTCCCTACCGCACTTCTTGGGATCGCATCTATCCCTATCGACGACCGCGACCCTCAGCGCCCTCTCGGCCCATCTAATCGACATCCGATTTCAGGGATCAATCCTCAGCCTTTAAACCCTCCCTGCCTCGAGCGCCGGGTCTCCGAATAGATCTCCGCGATCAGGTTAACGTTAATATTTGGGGGAGATCACCCAGCCTTGACCATGGCGTGGTATCACCTCATGCTGGATCTCTACGGCTGCTCCGTCGGTAGTCTGGATGATGAAGGGCTGCTGAGTGGCGTCTTCGAGAATCTCTCAAGGCTTATGGATCTCAGGATAATCGCCGGCCCGGTTGTGGTTAGGTACGTCGGCGGAGAGGATAGCCCGAGCGGAGAGGGGCTTTCCGGCTTCATGGTGGTCGCCGAGAGCCACGTCGCGGTTCACACGGATACTCGGGCCGGATACGCTTCGATAGACATCTACTCCTGCAAGGAATTCGATCAGGAGCGGGTGGAGGAGTATCTCGTCGAGGTCTTTAAGCCCGAGAGGGTTGAGAGGAGGCTCGTCCTAAGAGGCCCCCGAAGGAAGCGGGTGCTCCTCGAATAACCGTAAACCTTAATCTTGTTCTATACGGCTTGATGCTTGTCGGCGGCATGGGGAGGTATGCTCTGAGGTGTAGGATCTGCGGGAGAAGCTTCCAGAGCTACGAGGAACACGCTCTCCACGTCTTCTCGGATCATCCGGATAAGCTTTGGGCGAGGTTTAAGCCCGAGCTAGTTGCTGAGGAGTAGATATATTTCGGGAGTGGTATCGACTGCTTGGAATGAGGAAGAGGGATGAAGAGACGGTCCTGCTCTCGGGCCAGCGGGTGCTTAAGGATGATCCCAGGCTCGAGGTCTGCGGCGAGATAGATGAGGTCTCGTCCCTGCTCGGGGTTTCGAGGTCTCTCCTCGGGAAGGGAGACGAGGTTTCGAGGATCTTGAAGGAGGTTCAGGGCCACCTATTCGCCTTGGGCTCGGAGGTTTCGGGGCTCGGCTCCGGTAGACCTGGGCCGGGGATAGGGGATGAGCAGCTTAGGAGGATGGATGAGCTCATCGAGGAGTATTCGAGGAAGGTTCCGGAGCTCGGGAGGTTCGTTTACCCGGGCGGGGGCCACGCCGCGGCGATTCTCCATCTCGCTAGAGCGGTTTCTAGGAGGTGCGAGAGGAGGCTGGTCTCCCTCTCCCGGAGATTCCCGCTCGATTCTAGGGCGATAGCCTACGCGAACAAGCTCTCGAAGCTGCTCTTCCTCCTAGCCAGATACCTTAACCTGCGGGAGGGCTTCGAGGAGGAGTATTGGGAGGGGTAGCCGGGTATTCTCAGCGTCGTCTCGGCGGGGCGGCTTATCGAGAGATTCTTAAGAGAGGGGGCTCGGATTCTCTACGGAGCTAGGAGAGGCCGTGAGCGGGGAAGCTGAGGAGTACTCGAAACTTCTCGAGAGGGTTCTAGCTAGGTTTCCCGACCTGAGCAGAGATGAGCTTGAGGCCATGGTCGAGGCCAAGCTCCGGGAGTCCCGGCTTCTGAATAAGGTCGGCGCCCTGCTGCTAGTCGCCGAGGAGCTTGGGGCCTTCGGGGACTCCGGGGAGGCGGGCGAGGAGCCTGAGGTCCAGAGCTATGTTAAGCTTGGCAGGCTTATTCCCGGCCTTCGGGACGTCTCGGTCAGGGGGGCGATCTACGCCATCTCCAAGCCCGCCGAGGCGAAAGATCATAAGCTTATGAAGCTTAAGATCGGGGACGAGACGGGCTCGATCAACGTTATACTCTGGGACGAGAGGGTTGAGGAGGCGGTTAAGCTCGGCTTAAAGCTCGGGGATAAGATAGCCATCCTGCACGGCTATACGCGGGAGAGGATCGACACCGGGATGCCCGAGCTTCACGTCGGGAGAAATGGCGTTCTAGCGAGGCTCGAGGAGGAGGAAGCCGATCCGAGGAGCTTCTACCTAGATCTGGGCGAGGCTCTGGAGCAAGGGAGAGGCGTCTACGACGTCAGGGCCATGGTTCTCGACCCGGGCGAGGAGCGGAGGATCAGCACGAGATACGGCGAGGCCGAGGTTAGGGAGATCAGGATAATCGGCGAGACCGGGGGCGCTAGGCTAACGGTCTGGAGGGATAGGGTCGGGGAGTTCAGGGATCTGAAGCCCGGCGAGACGATCTACGTAACCGACGTTCGGCTTGAGGAGGGGCGAGCGTCCCTGACCCCGAGGAGCATTCTGGCGATCCGGGAGGAGCCTAGCGAGGAGTCCCTAAGGCTCGTCGAGGAGCGGAAGGCGCGAGGCCTAGTCGTTAGGGTTCTAGACGTCGTCGAGACCGGCTTCGGCGTAACCTACATCGCGACCGACGGCGATAAGATCTTCAGGATTAGGCTTTCCCGCGGGATCGGCGCGGCGGCCGGAGACCACTTAAGGATTAGGGAGGCTATTCGCGAGGATAGGAGGGGGAGAGCTAGGCTCATCTGCGGGGAGGAGGACCTCGAGAAGATTGAGCCGGAGAAGCCGATCCAGCCTCCGGAGAGGAGGATCAGGCTTAGGGAGATCTCCATGAGGGAGGGCGTCGAGCTTCACGACGTCGTGGTCGAGGGGGTGCTTTACACGAAGACCAAGCCGATTAAGGTGAGGACGAGGTTCGGGGAGGCCGAGAAGGTGGGGTTCTGGCTTAAGGATGAGGATGCTGCCGTTCAGGCCTCGGCTTGGAGGGAGAAGGCCGAGGAGATAGCGGGGATAAGCGAGGGGTCGAGGATCAGGCTGAAGTGGGTTAGCGTTAGGACGAACGTCTTCGGCGAGCCCGAGATCCAGCTCGACGCGGACTCGGTGGTGGAGGTTCTAGAGGAGCCCGAGGAGAAGGGCTCAAAGCCCTCCGGATAGGAGCTGCTGGATTAGCTCGGCAACCCCGTCTCCGTTTCCGCGGCTGGTAACGTGATCAGCGATCTTCTTCAGCTCGGGATCCGCGTCCGCGACCGCGACCCTTAGATCCGCGATCTCAAGCAATTCCAGATCCACCTCCGAGTCTCCTACCGCCACGACGTATCCGTCGACGCCGAGAAGCCTCAGAGCCTCCCTAACTCCAACCCCCTTATCGACGCCTTCGGGAAGAAGTATTAGGGTTCCCCGATTATCCTTGAGAACGGCCTTTATCCTCAGCCTTTCAAGCTCCGCTCTAACTACGTCGAGGTATTCTCGGCTAAAGGCCACCGTATTCTCCTTAAGCTCGACGAAGGGTAGCGATCTAAGCTTAAGCACCTCATACCTCCAGGACTCGGGGGCGAGACAGAGATGCCGGCCTGATTCGGGTACGTAGATCGCGAGACCGGCCTCGGCGACCCACGCGTCGAATAATCCCTTGATATCCTCCCTCCCCTCGAGGTATCGCCTATCCCTCCCCGTCGCTAGGATCAGTATCCAGCCGGCTTTCCTCGCAGAGATCAGCGATCCGCGAACGTGAGGCTTTAGCCTGTCTTCGCCGCCCCTCGTCAAGGTTCCGTCGAGATCGGCGACGAGAACCCTACTCGATCTCAACCTCTATACCCCGGGTTAGGAAGCCCTTCGCCATCCTAGCCGTAAGCCACCTAAGCTTCCTAACGTTCACTATCGGGAGGCTTACGTGCGCCTCGACCATTTGATCCTTCTCGCTCATCGAGAGGAGCTCCGGATCTCCGAAGAGCTCGGGCTTTATCTCCTCCAGAACCTCCGTAACAGCTTGCTCGAGCTTATCGAGCTTCATCTTCGGGAAGCTTAGCTTAAGCTCCACGTATCTCGCGAGGGACTGAGACTTGTTGATTATCGGATGCCTGAGGAAGTAGGAGTTCGGAATTACGACGAGGTCGCCGTCGTAGGTTATTATCTCGGTATCCATGCCGCCTATCGATTTGACCGAGCCCTCTATCTCGCCCACCTTGATCCAGTCGTTCTCCTTGAACGGCTTCCTCGTCGCCAGATACAGCTCCGCCGCTAGGTTCAGGACTATGTCCCTCATGCTCACTAGGAGGAGTATCAGTATGGCGACTATTATCACGGATATCGCCATGATGTCCAAGCTCAGGATGCTGACCATCGCCGCGATCCCGACGAAGAGGATGAAGTATCTAACGAGGTCGGAGGTCTTCCTGGCGAAGCCCGCGCCGAACTTGGAGAGCACGCGCTCGAGGCGAGACTTAACGTAGCCTCCCAGAAAGTAGGATAGGATCAAGACGGCGGCCGCTATCAAGATTCTCAGAATTACGTCCTCCGGCGGGAACATCGCCATTACCTCCTCCTCCCCCTAAACGAGCCCAAGATCTTTCTCAGCTTCTCCTCGGATCCCATCAAATATAACCTTCCACGCGCGTCCGCTTCCTCTATTGAGGACTTGATCTCGCCGGAGGAGGATACGAGGAGCGCGGATACGTCCTCGCTTCCCCTAAGCTTCCCCCTAATCTTCCGAAGCTCGCCCTCGCCTTCTATTCTTAGCGACGCCACCATCACGCTTCCGCTGGGGGTCTTGTATATTATGTTCGTCGCAGATCCGAGGATCTCGGAGAGCTCGACCGGTATTATCCCGTATGGGTTGATGACGTGGCGGACGCCCTCCTTCGCGAAGATCCCTTCGTTCATGGGATTGTTTAGGATGGCGATTATTAGGGGTACGGCGTTCTCCCGGGCGGTCTTGCAGTATCTAAGGTTCAGCGAGTCGCTCTCGGTTGCCGCTATAACCGCGTCCAAGATGCTCGCGTTGCTTCTGATGTAGGATTCGACGCCGTCTATCTCCTGCTGAACGACCTCGGCGAAGGGGAATGTTTTCGATAAGACCTCCACCTTCTCGCTTGTAAACTCGATTATTATGAGCTTTCCATTTGGATCTATCCCCCTTATCGAGTTCGCCGCGAAGTATGCCGAATGGCCCCCGCCTATGAGCAAGACCCTCAAGCGAACCCCCTACCCGACTGCAGGCCTAAGTCTATTGCTCTAACACCCCTCAAATATCTTTCAGCCCACTCCGGATCGGTTTTCTGATCCCTGATAGCCCTCCTCAGGATGGCGCCCGCCACCTCGTACGCCATGTCGGTTAAGGCGTGCAGGGGCTTCATGTCGTGATCCTTGTAGCCGATATCTCTCTCCACCATCTTAGCCCCAAGCTTGTGAAAGTCTATGAGAAGGCCTACGTCGACGCCCCAGCCCCGCTCGAACTCGACCATGTAGAAGAGGCTTCGGCGGCCGGCTATCTCGCAGCTTAGGGGCTGCTTGAATCTCGCGAGCTCCGGGTAAAACATCCTGAGGAGGGGCTTCGCGACCAGCTCGGTAACCCTTCCGGCGGCCCTCTCGAAGCATCCCTTAACGAAATCCGCTTCGCCGCGGATCACGGGCTCGGCCAGCTTCTCGATGAACTCGGGCGTCATATTCCTGATGTCGATATCGAGGTAGACGAGGACGTCTCCCCTCGCGAGGTATGCTCCGTCCCTCATCGCGACGCCCTTGCCCGGATAGACTAGATCGCTCTGAACTATGACCTTAGCGCCCTCCCGCTCGGCTATCTCAAGCGTCCTATCCCTGCTCCCGCCGTCGACGACTATGACCTCCTCGACGCCCTTCGCTTTGAAAGCCGTTCTAACAGCCCTCTTAACGTGATGCTCCCGATTCTTGGTCGGGAAAATGACCGAAACCTTCATCTAATTAGCTTCTAAGACCGGCAGTATATAAGTCGAAGCGGCGAGGGGAATGCTTAAAACCATGGAGCGGATCTAAGCTCGTGGAAGACATGCTCATAGCGACGACCCCAGGCGTGCCGGGCTATAGGATTAAGCGGGTCATCGGGATAGTTCACGGGATGACGGCGAGAACCAGAGGAATCGGAGGAAGATTCCTAGCGAGCATTCAAACGGCCTTCGGAGGAGAGGTATCGGCCTTCACGAGGGAGCTCGAGAAGGCGAAGAGCGAGGCGATAGAGAGGATGAAGGACGAGGCGAGAAAGCTCGGAGCGAACGCGGTGATAGGAGTGGATCTGGAGACGACCGAGGTGTTCGAGGCCGTCGTATTGGTCTCGGCCCACGGCACGGCCGTCGAGATCGAGCCCGAAGAAAAAACGGAATAAACGCGTCTTGGAGAAGCGCCCGAGCCGTAGCGAGCATCGCAGCACGGACGGCGCTAAAACCGGCTACGAGAAAATGGAGAAATATTTGAGGAGAATAGGCCGCGGCTGGGATTCGAACCCAGGCATCCGGCTCCACAGGCCGGAAGGCTAACCGCTACCTCACCGCGGCCAGCTTTTCCAAGTCATTAGAAAGCGCTATACTTCTGTTTTAACTTTATTCTGGGGTGGGAAGCTATTTTAGCGGGTTGGGGGCTGGTTTAGCCGAGCATTCTTGGAGGGGATGCTGGGCTTCTTCCTAATGATCTCCGTGATCTCGGCTTCGGGAGCCCTCGCCCCAGGGCCGCTTCTCATCGCCACGATGAACCTCTCCCTTAAGGCTGGCAGGTACGCGGGCTTCTTGGCGGCATTAGGCCACATGGCCTTCGAGCTCCCCCTGGTACTTCTCATAGGCTTGGGCGTGTGGAGTTTCATGGCGGATCCGGCCGTTAGGCTCGCGATAGGCGTCGTCGGCGGAGCTGCTTTAATGGTGTTCGGATTCATCCAAGCCCGGTCCTCGATCAAGGCCATCGGATCCAAGGCCGAGTCCGTCGGCGGAGATCCCTTGGGAAGGCTTACCTTCGGGAGGCGAGGCTTCTCGGCGGCCTTTCTCGTAGGCTTCCTATTTACGGCCCTGAACCCCTACTTCCTGATGTGGTGGTTTACGGTCGGCCTCATCCTGATAAGCGAGGCGATTAAGCTGGGAGCCCTGGCCGGAATCCTCCTAATGTTCGCCTTCCACATCTGGGTAGACTACGCGTGGCTCGGAGCCGCGGGATACGCCGTGGCCGTAGGCGCGAGGTTTCTGAAGCCCCGGCAGATAAGCATCCTATCCCTAATCCTAGCCCTGACGATAATAGTTCTCGGGGCCATGTTTATCCGATCGGCCGTTACCGGATCCCTGTAGGTGGATGGCTATGGAGATCGCCCCTATGATCCTCGTAATTGCCGCCTCCTTCGCGATCACGACGGCATACTACGTAGCGCTGTACCGCAAATTATGCCTCAGATGCGTCGAAGCCCCCGAAATCCTAGAAATAGACTTCGATGAAGAGCTGGTTGAGAGGCTTAAGCCGGCTCTAGCTCGGAGAGAACATGAGCTTAGAAAAGCTTTAGGAGAATTAAAGAAGATAAGAGGGGAGGTCGAAAAGATTCTTGATGAAGAGTGGGGAAATCCTGAAGGCGAGGGAGGCGGCGATAAGAGAAGCCCTAAAAGAGGTTAGGGATGGAATTATCATAGGCTATGGCTCCGGGACGACCGTAGCTCAGCTAACCCCCATGCTGAAGAAAGCTATGGAGGGAAATGGGTTCGAGATCGAGTT
>JAPDJZ010000117.1 GCA_029258815.1 archaeon | reverse complement strand
CCTCCCTGCTAACGCCCATTATCCGGGCCATGAGCGAGCTCTTGTCGACGAAGTATCCCCGATTCTCGACGACCTCCGGAACCTCTCCCAAGATTATCGGGCCGAACTTGAAGTCGCTCGTGCCGTAGTCGAGGCCGAAGACGTGCTCGCGCTTATACTCCTCGCCGCTCATCTAATCCACCCCAAAACCCTGTCCAAAAGGCTCCTCCCAGCCCCCGATCCCCCGAGAATCCTTCGATAGATCTTCGAGACTATCCCCCTATTAACTTCACTCCACCCAACCCGGTGGGACGCCGTCAAGGCCCCGGCGACCGGGTAGATCTCGAGCCTCACCGGGACGCCGTAAAGCTTTATCCTCTCAACCCGGCTTCCCCCCGCCTCATCCATGCCTAGACCGAGCCTCGATGCTATCTGCTTAGCAAGATCGCCTCGAACATGATAATACACGTCCGCGTACCAGCAGCGCCTAATAACGGCTTTAACGAAGTCCTCAAGAACCTCTCCCCCAACGCTTCCCGCCGAGAAGACCGCCTCATCGCCGCTCAGGCTAACGTCCCTGATCCTGATCTCGACCCCATCCCTCTTGAAGCCGCGATCGGATCTCTTCCAGCCGCATTCCTCGATGGCTTTTAGAAGCGAGCCTAAGGCGCACTCGCCGGGCTTAAGCCTGCAGACGATCCTGATGTCGCATCTCGGATCCGCGGACACCCTTCTCCAAGATAAGCTGAACTCGCCTGAGAATATATTTTGAGGGGTTAGGTGAAAGTGCGGCTAAGCCTCGACGAAGTCGCTGATCTTCGGAAGCTCGGGCGGGAGGCCCTTCCTCTTCCGGATCTCTTGGATGACCTTCTCTCTGAGGGACGCGGGGACGGGCTTCCAAGCGTGGAACTCGGTGGCCCAGAAGGCTTTGCCCATCGTAGCGCTCCTCATAACCTCGCTCAGGTCGAAGGTCTCGGCAGCCGGGATCTCGCCGGTAATCACCGTTATATACTCCTGCTGAGCTACGTTCAAGATCCGGCCGCGCTTACTCGTTATGACCGAGGTTACCGCACCCATCAGATCGGGCGTGACCTTGGCCTCGATCTTCAGAATGGGCTCTAGGAGGATCGGCTCGGCGCTTAGGATGCTGGCGTAGAGCGATCGCCTGGTAGCCGGAACTATCTGGGCGTAGCCTCGGTGAACCGGGTCCTCGTGGAGCTCCGCGTTAACTAGGATCGCCTTAACCCCTCTCATGGGCTCCTCGGCTAGGGGCCCCCGCTCCATAACGTCTTGGAATCCCGCGATTATGAGCGCCTTGGACTCCTGCAGGTACTGGACCCCCTTCGTCATATCGACTAGGATATTCCCCCTCGGATCTATCTGCCAGACGCTTCTAGCCATGTCGGCGTCCCAGCCATGCTCCCTCAGAATCTTGGCTATCTGCTTCCTATCCATCTCGTTGAACAGCTCGCCCCTCCTTATCAGCTCGATTACCTCCTCCTCGAGCGGCTCGACCCTCAGGTAGATCCTGTTATGTTTGTTGGGCGATTTCCCCTCAAATACCCTGCCCTTCCTAGAGACCGTCTCCCTGTAGAGGATTATGGGCTTGCTCGCGACTACCTCTATCCCAGCCTTAGCTATCCAGGTGAGCGCGATCTCTAGGTGAAGGGTCCCCATACCGCTTATCAAATACTCCCCGGTCTCGGGCCTAACCGTGGTAACTAGGGTCGGATCCTCGATCGAGAGCTTGTTGAGGAAGTCCACGAGCTTGGGAAGATCCCTACTGTTCTTGGGCTCGACCGAGATCGTGACGACGGGCTCCGAGACATATCTCATCGACTCGAAGGGGATCATGTCCACGGTCGAGAGCGTGTCGCCGGCCCTAGCTTCGTCCAAGCCTAGGAGAGCCGGGATGTTGCCTGCTGGAAGCGATCCGACGATCTCGCGGTTCGGGCCCATGTAGACGGTCACCTGCTGGATCCTCTTCGAGATATTCCTGCCAACTATCTGGATTACGTCCCCCTCCTTGACGACGCCGCTGAAGAGCCTTCCGGTAGCGACGACCCCGGCCTGCGGATCCACCTTAACGTCGGTAACTATCATGACCGGAGGCCCGTTCTCATCGCAGTTCACCATGGCCTGACCGACCTCGCTGTCTATATCGCCCTTCCATATCTTCGGGATCCTATACTTCTGGGCTACGTGGGGCGGAGGATGATGGTTGATAACCATCTCTAGGATGGCTTCGTGGAGGGGCGCGTTCTCCTGAAGCCAGGCTATATCGTTGTTCTGGAAGGCTTTCATGACGTCCACGAACTTTATGCCCTTCTTCTGGGCCTGCGGGACCGTGAAGCCCCACCTATCCTTGGCGCTCCCTATCGCAACCGTTCCGTTCTGGAAGCTCACCTTCCACTTCTCCCTATACTCCGGCTCGGCGTACATCTCTATAAGCCTGTTAACGTCCATCACGATCCTGGCGAGCGTCTCCTGAATCTTCTCGGGGGTTAGCCTAAGCTCCTTGATCAGCCTATCGATCTTGTTAATGTATAGGACCGGCCTAACCCTCTCCTCCAAAGCCTGCCTGACGACCGTCTCCGTCTGGGTCATGACGCCCTCAACGGCGTCGACGACCACTATCGCGCCATCGATTGCCCTAAGAGCTCGGGTAACCCTGCCGCTGAAGTCCACGTGGCCCGGGGTGTCGATCATGTTGATTATGTAGGGCTTGCCGTTCATCTCGTAGTAGAGGGAGATGTTAGCCGCCTTAATCGTCATCTGCCTCTGCTGCTCCTCCTCCAGATAGTCTAGGGCGAGAGCCTTGCCGGCGAGGGTTGGGGAGAGAAGGCCGGCTGCGGCAAGCAGGCTATCCGTGGTCGTCGTCTTGCCGTGATCGACGTGAGCTATCGTACCTATGTTCCTGATCTGATCCTTCTGCCTAAGGATGTCCAAAACCTCGGAGATCTTCTTGACCCTAGGCATAGCCTCTCACTCTTCTGCCTTCCTCCGGCCAAAGCCCGCAAAAATCCTCTAATAAACATTTGCCTAAACATCACTCCCCAAGAAGAATAAACCGCCGTCCATCAACCCCACTCAGCAAAGCCGCGCCTCCCCCGCCGACTCCCTCAATCAACTCCCCGAAAAACCTTCCACCAAAATCCTTGAAAAGAAAGAGAAAGACGTCCGATAAGATAAAAGGTAAAACTTCAACGATAAACTGTTAAACGTATACCTAAATCGCCAAACATCAAACAAAGTTAAAAAAGGGCTAACAATTCTGCAGCCATGGAATTATTGATACAAGCGCAAGACTCCTACCCGATTTGGTTTTCTTTCCGGGTGGTGGGCGTTCGGTTTTATGGTTGGGGTGCTGTTTTCTTGGTCGTCGCGGCGGCTAATTCCGTTTTTATGGTATTGTGTTCGTGGTGGTTAATCCTTTTTACGCGGTATTGTGATGTTTGCGGGATTGGTTGATGTTTAAGGTTAAAGTTTTATTGTTGAAGTTTTACCTTATTCCATGGTCAGCGCTGGTGAGGGCGGCGGTGCGGCGGGGAAGGTCGGCGGGAGGGGGAGGGGAGCGTGGGGAGGCAGGAAAAGGCGCGGCCGTTCTAGTGGGTTGAAGAAGGTTGATGAGAAGCTTTTTAGGGAGGCCGTTAAGAGGGCGGTTGCTCAGCCCAGGCTCGCCTTCTATTCGCCTGTAGCCAGCTGCGTTCTCAACTATTGGAAGAGCGCTGTTCCTAGGTTTAGCATAAGCGATTTTCTCGCTAGGATCGTTGAGAGGGAGGTCGCCAAGGCTTGGCCGAAGCTTTACGAGAAGGCTAGAAAAGAGGTTGGGAAAAGAATTAAGTCTCGCAGGAGGGGGTAGCTCGGTTTAAATACGCGTCCATTCCACATGAACCTCGAAGCGGGATGCTCAAGATCAGACCCGAGTGCGTTCCGTGCACGCTCTTCACCGGGGCGAGGATGGCTAAGATCGCCTCCGAGAACCTGACTCTTCGGAGAAAGGTGGTTAGCGAGCTGGCGCGGAGGTTCAGCGAAGTTACTTGGGACGAGGTTCCGCTCGATCTATCCTATCTCGCTCAGGAGGTCGTGGAGGATGTTACCGGTGTTTCAGATCCCTACAAAGAGATCAAGAGGAGGAGCAATAGCATCGCTCTGAAGCATTACCCCGATCTCGAGAGAAGGGTGGCGGAGAGCCCGGATCCATTAGAAGAAGCCGTTAGGCTCTCGATCGCCGGAAACCTCATAGACTTCGGCCCCTACGCCAAGGTCGACTTCGAGCAGCCTTTCAGGAAGGCTTCAGAGGAGTTCGCGATAAACGATTACGAGCTTTTCCGGAGAAGCGTTTCCGCTTCCGGATCGCTCCTATACTTCCTCGATAATGCCGGCGAGATAGTCTTCGATAAGCTTCTAATCGAAACCATGATTAGGGTTAGGGGGAGGCCCTTCGATAAGGTGAGCCTAGTCGTCAAGGAGAAGCCCCTGATAAATGACGCCACCCTAGAAGATGCGGAGGAGGTAGGGTTAACCGGCATTCCGCGGGCGGCGATCAAGTTTATAGGCGATGGCCGCGGGAAGGCCCCGAGCTTTAGAAGCAGCGAGGTTAAATCTTGGATCCGGGAGCACGATCTCACGATCTTTAAGGGTCAAGCCAACTTCGAGACCTTCGAAGGCTTATCAGGGGCATTCTTTCTCCTCGTGGTTAAGTGCGAGGTGGTGGCGGAAGCCCTCGGCGTTGGGGTGGGAAGCCTCGTGCTCAAGCATTCAGGCTAAACGCCCTAATAAGAATGTAGAAATAGTGGATTAAGCTCCCTCCGTCGAGGCATGAACTTTCGGACGGCATTTCCTAGGAGAATCGTTTTCGAGAGGAGCGGGGTCGATAAGCTCCCAGAGCTGTTATCTGATCTAGAGCTCAGCGGGAAGGTTATGCTCGTTACCGGAAGGAGGTTCGCTAGGGAATCCGGCTACCTCGATAAGCTGCGGTCGCTTCTGGCGAAGTCCGGCGCCAGCGATGTAGTGGTCTTCGATCGAGTCGAGCCGAACCCCTCGGCCGAGACCGTGAACGAGGGCGGGGAAGTCGCTAGGCGGGAGAAGGTCGATTTCGTCGTAGGATTCGGCGGCGGGAGCGCCATGGACGCCGCTAAGGGGATAGCCGTTCTAGCCGCTCAGGGCGGAGAGATAAGCGACTACTACTATCCTGCTGAGGTCGACCCGCCGGTGCTCCCGGTGATCGCGATACCGACGACATGCGGGACGGGAAGCGAGGTAACGAGGTATGCCGTGATAAGCGAGAGGTCTAGGAAGAACGTCGTCGTCAGCGATCACATAGTCCCCGTAGCGGCCGTGCTCGACGCCGGGGTCTTGGATCATCTCCCGAAGGAGATCCTCGCCCACACCGCCATGGACGCCCTGTCCCACGCCATCGAGGCATGCTTCCACGTGAAGGCGAGCGAGCTAACCGAGGTCTTCTCAGCCGAGTCCGCTAAGCTCATCTTCGAAAGCTTCGGGCCCGCCTACGACGGAGACCCCGAGCACCGGGAGAAGCTGCTATATGCCAGCATGCTGGCGGGCCTCGCCATAAACCTATCGGGAACGGTCTTCGTTCATGGTCTCGGATACTACCTAACCGAGAAGTATGGGATCCCGCACGGCTTGGCGAACTCGCTCTTCCTAGTTCGGCTCATAGAATACTGCTCCGAGAAAGCCTCGGAGAGGTTTCTCTCGTTTTGCGGAAGGCTGGGGATTGAATCCGAGGAATGTTCTAAGGTTTTGGCTGAGAAGATTAACGCTATGCGCGGTCATGCCGAACTTCCCGCTAGCCTAAGGGAAGCTGGAATCCCGGAAGCGGAGCTCCAGAACATAGTCGAGCAAGCCCTGTCATATAGTAGGAACATCGAGAACTGCGTGAAGCCGCCGAGCAAGGAGGATCTCGAGGCGATCGTGAGGAAGGCTTTTTGAGGAGGAATCTAGGAACTTTTCTAAGAAGCGGGATGCTGAGGGAGATCATTCGCAGGGCGCTTATCGAGGGGCATAAAGCTCTCGAAGACTGCGTGTCAAGAGGGTTAACCGGCGTCGAGAAGAAGGGGAGCTTCGGAGACTATTCGCACCAGTTCGACGTGGTGGTTGAGAAAGCCATAATAGATTCCCTGAAGAAAGCCTCGAAGAAAACATACATAATATCGGAGGAGATTGGAGAAGTGGGCTGCGAGAGCCCCGAACTTTACGCTCTAGTAGACCCGGTTGATGGATCAAATAACGTGGCCCACGGCCTTCCCTTCAACGCCTCCGCAATAGCCTTAGCTAGGGGGCCGAACGCATCCGACGTAGTTGCCGCGGGGGTGATAGACCATTCTACTGGAAAGATCTACCTCGGAGATTCTGAGGGCGTTTTCATCGATAGAGAAAAGCCGAAGCTTAAGACAGGTGTTTCACTCTCGGATGCTCTCGTCTTCCTAGATCTAGCTAGTCTGAAGAAGGATAGCGAGAACTCCCATAACCCGACCGAGCTAAGCATCCGGCTCGCTAGAAGAGCTAAGCACGTGAGATTCTTCGCAGCTGCGAGCTTGGAGATAGCCTACATCCTCGAGGGGAGGGGGGACGCTTTCGTATGCTTTTCAAGGGATCTAAAGCTCATGGACTTCCTAGCCTCGGCGACCCTGCTCAAATGGGCTGGAGGAGACTACAGGATACTCGGAGGAGCGGAGGCCCCATCCCTGCTGGACAGGGGTAGATTCGGCGTAATCGCGGCCTCGAGTAGAAAGCTTCTGGAAGAGATACTCGAGTTAATAGGTTAAGCTTATATCCGATGACTTATAGCGCGGTATCCATGAAGCCCAAGGTATACGTTACTAGGAGGATTCCGGAGGCGGGTCTCGAGATCCTTCAAAGGTTTTGCGAGGTCGTTTACAGGAATGAGGTTCCCCCGCCGTCGAGGGAGGAGCTTCTGGAAGCCGTTAGGGACGCTGACGCCCTCTACTGCACCCTCAACGAGAGGATCGATAGAGAGCTGCTCGACGAGGCCGAGAAGCTTAGGGTCATAGGAACGATGAGCGTTGGGGTCGACCACATAGACGTCGAATACGCGACGTCCAAGGGAATTTACGTGGTTCATACGCCGGGGGTTTTGACGGAAACCGTCGCGGATCACACTTGGGCGCTTCTCCTAGCGGCCGCGAGGAGGATTGCCGAGGCGGACGGGATGATTAGGAGGGGGGAGTGGACGATCCCATGGGCGCCCACCATGCTCCTGGGCCACGACGTCTATGGAAAGGTCTTGGGCATAGTCGGGCTGGGCAGGATAGGGCACGCCGTCGCTAGGCGGGCTAAGGGATTCAACATGAAGATACTCTACTATGATATCGTTAGGAGGCCCGAGGCCGAGAAGGAGCTCGGGGCAGAATACGCGCCGCTCAACGAGCTGCTAAGGAGATCGGATTTCGTCACGATTCACGTCCCGCTAACTCCCGAGACTAGGAAGCTTATCGGGGAGAGGGAGCTGAGGCTCATGAAGAAGACCGCCGTTCTCGTTAACACCGCCAGAGGCCCCGTCGTGGATCAGAAGGCGTTAACGAGGGCTCTGAGCGAGGGGTGGATCGCGGCGGCGGGTCTAGACGTTTTCGAGAAGGAGCCGATCGATCCTAATGATCCGCTGCTCAAGCTGGAAAACGCGG
>JAPDJZ010000140.1 GCA_029258815.1 archaeon | reverse complement strand
CCTGCAAGGGTATTCAAAGAATTGACCAAGTGATTACTTAATGGTGATCTTAGATTTGAGATGATTATGATTGATCGAAGGATGCTCGCGTAAAAGGCTAATTCTTCAACTATTAAAAGACCGTTAATATGCTTTCTTCCCCTCGAAGAATTAAGGGCGCCTCGGTTTAATAAGGTGAGGAATATATTAGCGATGTACAGTTAATTATTATGTTATGCGAAAACACTTATAAGCCACCTCCCGCCTTTTCTATACAAGTGGAAACCGATATTGGGAGCTGGACTCCCCATTACAAAGGACTTGTACAGGGCACACCAAAAATACTAAAGACTTTATCACGAAAAAACATAAAAGCAACTTTCTTTTTCATAGGAGAAGCCGCTAAGAAATACCCTGACATAGTCAAACAGGTAGCTGAGGCTGGACATGAAATTGGTTGTCACTCTTTATATCATGAGACTGTCGGAGACGAGCTTTTTCCTATACCAGGAGTAAAACCGTTGCTTCCAGAAGAAGTGCCTATAAGGTTAAAAACGGCTACCGAATGGATAGAAGAGATTTTAGAAGATAAGGTGGTTTCGTTTAGAGCACCTAGGCTTTGGGGAAGCACGTTAATGGTCCGGACATTAGAAGAATTAGGCTATGTGGCAGACGCATCGTATCCACTATACTACTATGGTGAACAACTTATACCCTACCATCCTAGCAAACACGACTGGACTAAAAAAGGAGATATGCGGATTTTAGAAATACCGAACTTCGCTGATATAACTATGGTAAGTAGAGATCCTTACAAGAGAGATAGAGACCAATGGCCACTTTTCAGAACAAAAGGTGCAAAAACATTATTGAAGCACGTTACAAATTTTATTCGATATGTGACGAACAAAGGGCTTCCTGCAGTTTTATGTTTTTATTTCCATCCTTGGGAATTTATAAAAATTCCAGACAAGCCTTTACGGGTCAGTCCGGAAGGAAGAGTTTTGCCCGATGAGTACCTCATAAAGAATTGTGGAAGTTATGCTTTAAGACAGTTTGAAAAAGTGATTGATGGACTTCTTTCAATGGGTGCAACTTTCATGACCGCAAAGGAGCTTGCAGAAAAGTGGAATGAAATAGAGCCCTTTTCTATCGGTAACTAAGGGATAGCATATGTACCAGCGGTTTTTATATGAAAAATGTAATCTTACGTCAAGAGTGTATGAAAAGCCGTCCTAAAACAATCAATATTTATTTTTACTGCTCTCCTTAAAAGATTCATCCTCAGCTTTAGACCGTAAAGGCTTAGGTATCATAAACCCTTTCCAGCTATAGCACATGGGTTTAACCGATTATCTCTTTATAAATGCATAATTCATACCCTATTCCCTCGATCGTGTCGAACATTTTTTGTGTTACTTCTTTGAAGTCCTTAGATCTCGTATCTTGTGGACGGAAGACTATCCTTAAGCTCGTGGATCATAGTATTCTAGATCTTTCCTGAACTTTTCTATACTCTTTTCTGGATCTTCTATTCCATACGTCGGGGCGAATGCTTGCGCAATCAACGGAGGTCTGTCTCTTGAGAAGACTATTCTATAGGTGCAGACATAAGGATAGTATCCCAGAAAAGTTCTGAGGGCTTCGGCACTATAACTCCAGTTCGGCGGAGCTTCTCCTCCATCAGGTAGGCAGCCAAAGACCTCTTCGTGGATCTCTAATGCTTTCTCGCATTTCTCTCTTGTTTCTTCTCGATTTAGGTAGGTGAATTCGAAGATCCATCTTTCCTCATCCATGGGCCAGTGTAGGAGGCCGTGATGACCTAGAACATATTTTCCCATGATTTTCTTCTTGACATAGTCCACGAACTCGGGATTATGTTTCAGCGCGTCCATGTCGTCCCTATTGGCTGGTATGAGAAAGTACTCCCTCATATGGATCCCGACTTCATCTAAGCAGTCATCCAGCTCTCCAGATAACCCTGGTTATAGTTCCAAGGATCTAAGTCATGTATCTCGATGAAGCATTTGTCCTCAGGCTCTACAGGTCTAGCGTATGCTATGGAGCGAGAATAGAATCCAGCCATGAATGCTAAGATACCGGTGGCTCCGATCTTAGTTGCTTCCCTCCTTTTCACGTGACTACATGTGGCCTTGAGTTTAAAATAATGTTTCTGCTCCGGAGCGGCTTGACCTCGCCTCGGACGTGAATAACTAGTCTATGATATTCTATGCTGTATCTGATTTTCTCACGCTCGATCCAATCCGTCATAAGGAATCCGTTTCCAAGCTGCTTCCACCCACAGCTCCTCCAAAGCTTCTCCGAAGAATTACCAGCTCGTTCTCCCCAATGCTATAGACCATCATATAGTATGGCGAATCCTTGTAACAGACCGATTTAAGCGATAGAATCTTCTTCTCGTCGGAGAACCTGTTATATGTGTATAACTTTTTCTCGTCGGAGAAGATCGCGTTGAGGCTGCTGAAGGGGCTCTCGTAATTTTTCCTTGAATTTTCTAGTGCTTTTTTGTAAGGTTTCTTCAACCGACCTGAGAGCTTCTGATACTTCTCCGAGCTCATTCCATTCTTTCATTAGGAGCGCGAAGTATACTTCGCTGTCATTATTCCCCCCTGACTAGGGTTTTGTATTCTCCTAAAAGCTTCATGGCATCGTCCGGGACCCTTATCACGCCGTTATGGGCGAAGATTCTTTTTCCATGATGGAATGGCTGGGTTTCTTTCAAGCCTATGATCATGTTTCTCGGGAGGTTTCTGGGATTGCTAGCCTTTCTGACGTGGGCGATGAGTATGCTCGAGGAGATGCTTTTGATCGCCTTCTCGAATGCTTTGGCCTCCTCGTAGACAGGTTTCTCGCTTTTCACGACCCTAGGAAATCCATCGATATACCAGGCCACCCCCATCCATCTCCCTGCCTCCCCTTCACCGCCTGCGTGAAGAGGCTGCACTCGGATCTCAGCAAAGGCTTCTCCGCATCGATCCTCTTCGTGGAGATCGCGGCGGTGAGCCTGCACACGGCTATCTTACCTCCAAGTTTCCATCAAGCTGGCAGTGAGCCTCTCTAAATAGGTTCGCGGATAAGCTTCGTCAGGTGGCGTATAAACCTGATCTGAGGAGCTTAGAGGCTTCTCTTATCCATTCGTCGGCCAGCTGGCGGAATCGGGCATACCTCCTAGAGTATATCGCTATCGGGACGTTCTCTTCGGCCACCTCTATCCCGAAGACTATCACCTTGCCTATCTTGATCGCCCAGCAGAGCCTGCTGAACATCCGCTCCTCGATCCCGCCGCTGGCCTCAGCGAGTTCTATCAGCTTGACCACCCCGTCTCTCTCTCGCTCACCTAGTAACAGCGCTCCAGGAGCTACCCGTCTCACAGCCTCCACCAGCAGCTCGAGGAGTTCATCGCCAGTAAGCCTCTCGCTCTCCGCTCTCCTCATAAATTCCTCCACGTGCTGATAATCCATGGAGTAGTCATCGATTATTTTCTCCGCGGCCACCTTGAATAGAGAGTTCAGTCCCTTGCCGAAGATCATTCTAAGTTCCCTACAGAATCTTTCCGGGTCCTCGCATAAGACCTTGTATGGATCTTCTGAGAAGCGGCTTCTCAACCGAAGCTCCAACACGCGGAGGCAGGATTGCCCGAGAAGCTTCTCGAATAATGTTCTGAAAACGTTCCTAATCAAGATCCTCGGAAGAGGCTTCTCACCGCCTCTACCCCGCATACAGCCATTCACGGCGACCTGATAGATAAGAGTTTAGACTATGCTTCTAGAATGTCCGTTATCAAAGCCGGAGGAGAAGATCCTTCCACCCGGTCTGCTAAGGGTTTTGGATAGGCTGAGGTTCGTGAGCTCCTTTACCGGCGAGACGCTGAGGGAGTTTAAGGCTATCGGAAGCTATAGGTCCGGCGAGGAGATCTACGAGACGTATGACGTCGGCTTCGAGAATAGGTTCCGGAGGTTCAGCAGATCAAGACTATCTAGACGTCATGGTCGAGCTCAAGAGGGTTAGAGGGTCGTTCAGCTCGGATACGATGGGATAGCGGTTTATCTCGGAAGCCTGAAGCCGGCTCTAGAGCTCGTGATCGAGTAGCCAGCTTCACCATCCTCCACGCGTCTGCCCGATCCTAGGTCTGAGGGAGGGTCACTTGGAGAAAATCATCCTCCTTAAAGGATCTCCTGAGAACATCGGCCATCCTCCTCGCTCCCAACAAGATCATCCCGTAGAGCTTCTCCGCCTCGATTCCAACCATCTCGCATCGCATCTCGTCCAAGGAATATGGTGCTCTAACCCAGACAGTGAGAAGATCTCCCATCCAAGCTATCCTCAGATGCGGGAGCCCTATCTCAGCTGCTTTTCGAGAGGGTGTTAGCGCATATCCCTCAGCTCTCTTCTCGGCCTCGAGGCCAATGGACCTCCCCGCCTCCAAGAGATCCTTCATAAGCTTCCTAATTTCCTCAGCGTCAGCCTTCAAGGTTATGTGGATCGCCGCCAGCCTCCTTCTCAGCTCGCTGAGATCGTTCATAGCAAATATGGGAGATGACCGCTTAAAAACCTAGCCATCTAATCCACTCCTCCTCGTCTTCATCATCGGGCTAGCCTTTTAACGCAATATCGGCAGAGCCTGGACACCCTCCTCTCTAGATGGTGCGCCTATACCCTATAAAACGTCTTCCTGAAACTCCTTTCTCATCTCTGGCTAAAGCTAATTGCTTTCGCCCTCGTCTGAGCACCCGCTCTACGTGGATTCCGGCTTACCTATGATCTTATCGACCCATTCCAAGTATTTCGCGTTTCCCGCGGCTATCGGGATCGCCACCACCTCAGGCACCTCGTAGCTGTGAATCTTCTCGACGAGCTCTATCAGCTTCTCCAACTCGCCAAGCTTGGTCTTAAGGATCAGAAGCAACTCAGATGCTTCATCAATCTTCCCACCCCACCAGAAGAGCGACCTAACTCCATCTAGGATGTTCGCGCATGCCGCAAGCCTCTCCTCGAGAGCTCTTCTAGCGATCTTTTCAGCCTCCTCCCTACTCGACGCAGTGATTAAGACGATCGCGTAACTTCCGAGCATGCCGAAGATAAGGCCGGAACGATATTAAAGTAAGGATCGATGCGCTAATCGAGAGATGATGACCGCACCCCTCCCACAGAAGTTCTATCGAGGGGATCCGGCTTTGGTCGCGAGGAGGCTTCTTGGAAAGGTTCTCGTCAGGGCGATCGACGGTAGGAAGCTTGCCTGCATGATAACCGAGACAGAGGCGTATTACGGATCGGACGATCCCGCCTCGAGGGCTAGGAGGGGAGGAGACCTGAGGAGGATCATGTTAAGCGATGTCGGAGTAGCCCTGGTTTACGGGATTCATAGGCAGTGGCTCCTGAACGTTGTGGCGCATAAGGCTGGCGAGCCGGGAGCGATTCTGATTAGAGGCGGTGAACCTCTGGAAGGAATAGACCTTATGAAGAAGTTTCGGGGAGTGGAGGATCTACGGCTGCTGACCATTGGGCCAGGCAGACTTACGAAAGCCATGAAGATAGGGAAGGAGTTTCACGGGAAACCCCTCTATGTGAGGGATCACGGCCTCTGGATCGAGAAAGGCGAAGACATCTCGTCAAAGAGGATAGCGAGAAGCTTCAGGATAGGCGTCTCCAAGGACCTTCCAACACCCCTGAGATTCTATATCAAGGATAGCCGATACGTTTCCAGGAGGTAAATTTGATAACCCGCTAAGCCGCGAACGCCATCAACTGATATGCTTCTAGGATCGCCGCTAGGAATAGCGTCGCGAGGATTACTGGCGCGCTGATCTTAACCCTCCTGATGTAGCTTGGAAGCTCCTCGAGCGGCTCGCTGCTCATGCTAGGCTGGATCGCGATCAGGCATGCGGCTACCACGGCCGGAAGCTCTAGGGCGAGGAACGGCATTCCGGAGAGCTCCGCCCCCGCGCTCGGGAGAACCCCTCCGATGAGATAGAATTGGAGCGCTAGAGCGTAGAGGGGGAGGATCGCTGCCAGAACCCTATACGCCCTCCAGCCGATGGGCTTGAACAGCCATACGCCGTACCTCCGATAGAGCCTCCCCAGATATTTATCCGAGAAGGGTTTAGCTTTGAGAATCGGGATCGGGGAGAGTAGTATCATCGCAGCGACCATGCAGTTATTGAGGAAGATCCCGACCCCGATCGAGACGACTAGGCTCTGAAAGCCACCGCCGCCCAGGGATCGGAGAAAGCCGAAGACGTACCTAGCTATGAAGACGGCTCTATGGACAGCTAGATCGAGGGCTGGAAGCCGGAAGATCTGGGCAGCCCCGACCAAGAGGGCGGCGGCCAACCCGAGGAGAAAACCGGCCAAGGCAACGCAAAAGCCTATCGCGAGCCCCCGCATACCCGGATAAGCAATACGCTCGCGATCTAATAAGGCGATGCGGCGCGTGATCGGCCGCTGAACCCCGGCTCATCACCCCCCTCAGCAATCGAGGGTCTCTTCATCCACGCGCCCAAATGGCCTGGGGGGCGGGCGTGTTTAAGTTTTAACCTCCTCCAGCTCCCGAGGGGGATATCCGATCCTCATATGAGATCCTGAGAGCGGGTGAAGCCGACGGGAGAAATCTAAGCGACGAGGAGACCGCCGAGTAGAATCATTTTAGAGAAAGCCATAGCGGTGTCGAGGGCCTCGCACGGGAGGAAAGCCCGCGGAGACCACCTCTGAGAGCCGTAAAACATCGAGGGAGGTAAAAGCGTTTAGGGATAATCAGCCGGCTTTAGAGCCTTCCCCCTGAGGTGATGCGGGGGGTGGGATTCGAACCCACGAACCCCTGCGGGAGCGGGTCTCTCATCTTCCGGGGGATCTTGAGCCCGCCGCCTTTGGCCAGGCTTGGCTACCCCCGCCCCAGCCCTCCGGATCCTACCACTTATCTCAGCCCTAATTTAACATTTCAGAGAGGCTTTTTAGGAAAGCGTTTTAAGCATCCTTTAACCGGATTCTCCACGCCATGAGGATCTTCCAAGTTAGCGATATCCACGGTAATCTGAAGATGGCCGGGAGGATTCCGGCTAGGGCGAGGAGTCTTAAAGCCGACCTAATAGTCGTCGCCGGAGATCTAACCCACTTCGGCGGCAGGGAGAAGGCTCGCGAGATCCTAGAGAAGGTAGCCGAGGCCGGCCTCCAGATCTTCTTCGTATCAGGTAACTGCGACTCCCCCGAGCTTCTGGAATGGTCTCCCGAAGACCTTAAGGCGACGAACCTCCACGGCAGGATCGTCGAATTCTCCGGCTACCTATTCGCCGGGGTCGGGGGAGGTAGCGGGAAATTCGGAACCCTAACCGAGTTAGAGGAGGAGGAGTTCGAGGAGATCCTGAGGTCGCTTAAGCCTGAGAAGCCCGGCAGGCTCATACTCGTGGCCCATAGCCCGCCCTACGGAACCGAAGCGGATTACACGGGCGTTAAGCATATTGGAAGCGCGGCCGTGAGGAGATTCGTCGAAGATGTTCAGCCGATTCTGGTATGCGCCGGGCACGCTCACGAGGGCAGGTCGATAACTCGGCTCGGCGAAACGATCGTGGTCAACGCGGGCGCCGCTAGAGAGGGGTTCTGCGCCGTGATAGACGTCGAGGACGGCAGGGTGGATCCGCAGCTCCTAACCCTCTAGGACGGCTTTCCCTTGGATAAGACCTCGGTGAAGGTTACCTTCTCGACGCCGTCGATGTACTCCATCAGGTCTCGCGCGAGCGCCCTCTTCGCCGCTTGGATTGCCGGAAGCATCATGGCCTCCTCCGGTATCTGAATCGTTATAGTGCTCTTCGTGGTCCTAACCCTGAACTTCCCTATCTCGACGTCCGGGATCCTGTTATGGATTAGAGCCTTAATCCTGTCGAGCTTATCGGTTAGGATCTTGACTATCTTAACCCTGCAGTCTAGGGTT
>JAPDJZ010000145.1 GCA_029258815.1 archaeon | reverse complement strand
AGCACCATGGGCTCGCTCGCGGTTCTCCTCGGAATAGCGGTCCTCTACGGGATAGCAGGCTCCCTTAGATTCGACATCCTAGCCCAGAGCATCCCGGGCGGCGGGCCGGCCGCCCTCCTAGCCCTAGCCCTAATAATCGTCGGGTTCGGGGTTACGGCCGCGGCGGTCCCCTTCCACTCATGGCTTCCCGACGCCCACCCGGCCGCCCCCACGCCGATAAGCGCGATCCTATCCGGAATAGTGATAAAGGCAGGGGCCTACGCCATGCTCTGGAGCCTCTTCAAGCTATTCACCCCGACCGTTTACGGCTTCGGCGTCGTCCTGATAGCCTTCGGGATCCTGACGATGAGCTTCGCGAACGTCGTCGTGGTTATGCAGAGGGATATCAAGAGGTTTCTAGCCTACTCCAGCATAGCGAACATGGGCTACATAATCACCGGAATGGGGATAGCGGCATACATCCTCAGAAGCCATCCGAGCATGGTGGGGGCCGCGGCCCTAGCCCTAACCGGAGCCCTGCTCCACATCCTAAACCACGCCTTAGGCAAGGGCCTCTCATTCCTCTGCGCGGGATGCTACATACTCAGGCAGGGTTCTAGGGAGATCTCCGAGCTCGAGGGGATCGGCGCGGAGATGCCTGCCACCACGGCATCCTTCGGAATAGGCTTGCTGAACCTAGCCGGGGTCCCGCCTCTAAGCGGCTTCTGGAGCAAGTTCTTCATAGTCTCGGCCGGCCTCGGGATCCCATCCGACGGCCTCCTCCTAACCACCACCCTAATCTTCATCCTGAACAGCGTCCTAGCCGCGGGATACTACCTCTGGCTTCTCCAGCGGATAGCATTCAAGAGGCGGGGTGAAGCCGATCCGGCCGCCGGCGGTGCTCCAGCCCTAATGCTCGCGCCCGTGATAGCGCTCGCGGCAACCTGCATTCTAATCACGATAACGATCTCACCTATCCTAGAATTCATCCGGGCGGTCTTGGGGGTGCTCTTGGGGTGAACGCTTGGGAGATCCTGGCCTGGGCTTGCTGGATAACCCCGCTGATAGGCGCCCTCCTAACCCCGCTCCTAGCGAGGCTGGGCCGGAGGGCTAGGGATTACGGCGCGGTGCTCTTCTCGCTCCTAGCCATGATCATGACGCTCCTCCTCCTTCCGCTTCTCTTCTCCGGGGTCAAGCTCCCCCTCCTGAGCAGGTTCACGTGGGTCATCCTGCCGAGCGCGCCGATTCTCGGGAGGATCGAGGCGGGCTTGATGCTCGATCCGCTGAGCGTAATCATGGCTAACGTGGTCTCGATCGTAAGCTTCCTCATAATGCTCTACTCCATAGGCTACATGCGGGGGGATCCGGGGCTAACGAGATACTGGTTCTTCATGAACTTCTTCATAGCGAACATGCTCCTCCTAGTCCTAGCGGATAACCTGATACTCATGCTCGTGGGCTGGGAGGGGGTCGGCCTATGCAGCTACGCGCTAATCGGATACTGGTACCAGGACTCCAAGGAGGGCTGGCTGCGCTACTGGGTTGGAGAGCCCCCGGAGGCTTATCCGCCATCCCACTGCGGGATGAAGGCCTTCATGGTAACCCGGTTCGGAGACCTGCTGATGATAGCCGGAATCCTGATGATAGCCGCCCTCGCGAAGACCGTGAGCTTCCACGAGCTTCAGGCGGCCGGAGAATCGATGCCGGAGCCCATCAAGCCCCTGCTCCCCATAGCCCTAATCCTAATCCTAGGTGGAGCGATCGGGAAATCCGCCCAGCTACCCCTAATGGAGTGGCTTCCAGACGCCATGGCCGGCCCCTCCTCGGTCAGCGCCCTAATCCACGCCGCGACCATGGTAAAGGCCGGGGTCTACCTAGTCGCTAGGATGTCCCCGATAGTCTTGGCCTGGAGCTTCGCGACGCCGAGCGTCCTAGGATTCTTCTACGCCGTTATGTGGATCGGAGCTTTAACCGCCTTCATCTCCGCGAGCCAAGCCGTAGTCTCGACCGAGCTCAAGAAGGTTCTAGCCTACTCGACCGTGAGCCAGATAGGATACATGATGATGGCCCTGGGGGCGGGCGGGCTGGCCGCGGGCATGATCCAGGGATACGTGGGATCCCTATTCCACCTAATGAACCACGCGGTCTTTAAGGCGGCTCTCTTCCTCGCCGCCGGGTCGGTTATCCACGCATGCGGGTCGAGGTTCCTCAGGGACATGGGCGGGCTTAGGAGATACGCGCCGATAACCTTCTGGAGCATGCTCCTCGCGGCCCTAGCGCTCATGGGCCTCCCGCCCTTCGGGGGATTCTGGAGCAAGGACCTCGTTCTCGCGGCAACCCTCTCCGCCGGAGAATACGCCGTCTTCGCGATAGGGATCGCGACCGCCATCCTAACCGCCTTCTACAGCGTGAGGATGATAGGCCTCGTGTTCTACGGCTCGCCTAGAAGCGGGGCCGAAGCCCGGGAAGCGCCCAAGATCGTGTGGATCCCGTATCTAATCCTAGCGTCCCTTAGCCTAGTAATCGGCCTCGCGGCCCCGCTCCTGGAGCACGGTCTCGAGGAGGTCTTCGCCGAGCACTTCTCCGGATTGATGACGGCTCGCGAGGCGGCTCCCACCCTCCTCACCCCCATAGCATCGATCACGGCACTCGCGGCTGGAGCCATTCCGGCCTACCTGCTATACGTTCGGGGCGCGTGGGGCCCGGGGAGGATGGCGTCCGGGGGAGGGCTTATCGAGGGGTTGAGGAGGCTTCTCCTGAGAAGATACTACATAAACGCTTTCTACTACAGGGCTTTGGCGGAGCCGTCGCTGAGGCTCGCGAGGCTGCTTCTACGAGGATTCGAGCACCCGGTTATCGAGGGATTCAACCTAGCCCTATCCGCCGGGGTTCGCAGAGCCTCGGATCTGGTGCGCAGACTCCACAGCGGGCTCCTGAACCACTACGTCATAGGCATAATCCTCGGAGCGCTAATCATAATAGCTTGGATCCTACTGGGAGGCGTCCAACCATGATGGACTTATACCACCTACTACTCCAGTCGATAATAATCCCCCTAGCGTTCTCGGCGGCCGTCCCCCTCCTAGGGGATGAGGCTGGAGAGCGGGCGGGCTGGATAGCGCTGATCCCCCTCGCCTACTCGCTCGGCTGCCTAATCGTTCCAAGCGCCATAGCCTACTCCTTCGGAGAACCCGTTCTAGCAAGCTATGCTTGGGGCGGGCCTCTCGGGGACGCGATCCTCCTCCTAGACGGGGTGAGCGGCCCGATCGCTTTAACGATAGCGGCGGCGTCCATTCTGGTCTGCGTCTACTCGATAGGCTACATGCGTGGGGCTAGGGGCCTAGGCAGCTACTACGCCCTCTACCTCCTCTTTGCCTCCGGCATGCTCGGAACGGTTCTCTCCGCGAACCTAGCCCTCTTCTTCCTATTCTTCGAGCTCATGCTCGTCGCTTCCTGGCTTCTAATCGCCGTCTGGGGATCGGAGAACAGGGCCAGAGCCTCCCTCAAATACTTCATCTACACGGAGGCCGGCGCCCTCCTCCTCCTAGCCGGGATAGCCATGGCCTTCTCGACGACCGGAACCCTAAGCGTCCTAGAGCTTCAGGCCAGGTCGGCCGCCCTCGCCAGATGGGAGCTCCTCCTAATAGCCTCTCTAATGCTCGTCGGGCTCTTGGTTAAGATGGCGATCTTCCCATTCCACTCATGGCTTCCGGACGCCTACGTCGAGGCCCCCATGCCCCTCACGGCAATCTTCTCCACCATGACGGGGATCGGGGGCTACGCCGCCCTCAGGATACTCTACACGTGCTTCCCGCAGATCCTCGGCGAGCGGGGGCTCATGATAATTCTCTCGATCCTAGCGCTGGTAACGATCGTCTACGCGGGTTACCTCGCCCTAGCCCAGACTAGGCTTAAGAGGCTTCTAGCGTACTCGAGCATAAGCCAGATGGGATACCTGCTCTTCGGCTTATCCTCCGCCTCCATCCTCGGCCTGGCCGGAGCGATCCTAATCTACGTGGCGCATAGCATAGCGAAAGCCCTCCTCTTCATGGTATCCGGAGTCTTCTCAAAATGCATCGGAACCGACGACTTGGGGGAGCTCGGCGGGATCGCCGGCAAGCTCAAGGTCGCCAGCACGGCCTTCGTGATAGGCTTCCTAAGCCTCATGGGCTTCCCCCCGCTCCTAGGATTCTGGGGAGAGCTCTACGTCTTCGCAGGATCGATCTACGGATCCATCTCGAGCTCGGTCGACGTGCCCAGGCTGATAATAACCATGCTCGTGATAATCTTCGCGATCTTAACGGCGGGCTACGGCCTCTGGACTATTAGGAGAAGCCTCTTCGGAGAGCGGTCGGAGATGGTTGAGGGAGCCGAGCCCGAGCCGCCGATCCTCCTAGCTCCGATAGCCGCCTCGATGCTCCTCCTAATAATACTCGGAATCCAGCCGAGCCTGATAACGATGCTTCTAGGGGCTCTGAGCTAGCCCTCCTCGGCGAGCCTTAGAACCTCCTCGAATTCCCTGAGGATCTCGAGGGCGCTCTCCTCGTCGATCACCTTTATAGCGTATCCCGCGTGAACGAGAACGTAGTCTCCGACCTTCGCGTCCACGAGCCCCAGCAGGGCCTCCCGCCTAACCCCGTTCCCGAAGTCGACGACGCCCATATCGCCCCGCTTCTCGACGACCCTCGCCGGGATCGCGTAGCACATCGGCGATAAATCCCCCCGCCAACCTATTAACGATTCTTCAATAGGTCGGCATTATGAGATGGGTTAGCTGCTTAACCCTCCCGACCCTCCTAAGGCTCTTTAGCAGGTCCTTGACCCGGGAAGCCTTGCCCCTAACGGCTATTATTAGGAGGCAGTCGCTCTTCGAGAGGTGAAGGTGTAGCGCGGAGGGTACGAGGTCGATGAATTCGTGCTGAACGTCGGTAAGCCCCTCCTCTAGGCCATGCTCCTCGTGAGAATAGTGAACCAGAACGGCTCCGGCGACGTCCTCCTCCGCGATCCTCCATGAATGCAGGGAGATGAAGTGCCTAATGGCCTCTTGGATCGCTTGGGAGCGGGACTCTATCCCGAGCTCCTCGATAACCTTATCGAAAGCCCTTAGCAGCTCCTCGGGAAACGACACGCCCGTCCTAACGATCTTGCTCATTCTCCCGGATATCGATGCTTAAAGCCCCCTATATCAGCCTTCTTAGAAGGCGGACGCAGCCGCGGCGCGAGCTTTCGGGAGGCTTCACCGCTTCCCCGGCTTCCTCCTATTATTAACCCATTTCACCGCCTCATCCTTAACGTGCTCGATGAACTCCTGATCTTTTTCGAGATCGAAGAACTCCTTCTTATCAGCTTCTTCGGGGATGGGTATTCGAAGCGTGATATACGGATTGACAGTTTTCTCGATCTTGGACTTAAGCTCCTCGTATTTTTTCTGAGCTTCCCCGCTCAAGCCCCTAACGCGAAGAGTATGTAGAAGCTTGCTAATAAGAGTTGTATCGAGACCAGCGGAAGGCATCTTTTAAGCCACTCCCCCCAGCCGACGGGCTTCCCCTCCCTTCTGAGAATGCCTATGGCTATTATGGAGGCCGGAGACCCGATGGGGGTTATGCTTCCGCCTAGATTAGCTCCGAAGATCATGCTCCAGCCTAGGGTTCTAAGCGGTATATGGGCCAGCTTCGAGACGTAATCCATCACGGGGATGAGGATCATGGTAACCGGAATGTTATCGACGATGGACGAGGTCGCCGCGCAGATCCACATGTTAACGGCAGGGAAGATCGCGGCATTTAGGGTCGAGATAAGGGAGACCCCGCTCGCGAGCAGCGCCAAGACCCCGCTCTTCTCGAGACCTCCGACGATAACATAGAAGGCCGTTAGGAAGAATATCGTCCCCCAGTCTATGCTCGAGAAGATTGATTCGGGCTCGCGGGTCCCGAGGGCGAGCATGCCGATCGCGCATCCGATCGCTATCAGCCCCAGGGGCACGCCGATGAAATCCCTGACGACGAATAGGGTTATCGCCGAGACGAACACGATCATGGCTCTGTAGAACATGTGCTTATCCTCGATAACCGTCCACGGATTCGCCTCCGCGATCTTAACAGGCTCCCCGGTCCTCCCCACCGTCGGGTAGATGTATGGTAGCGAGGCCAGGGCGAGGATTAGGGTGAGCGGCAGGCTTATCTTCGTGAACTCTATGAACTCCAGGTTTAGGTGGGCTGCGACTATCATGTTCGGTATGGAGCTGATCATGAACATGAGCCCCCCGACGTTCGTCATTACCGCCTCGTAGATTATAGCCCACGAAGGGTCGGCCTTAAACCTCCTAGCGAGGGAGATGGTCAGCGCCCCCATAATCACCATCGCCGTTATCGTCGTGACGAAGGCCGTTATGAAGACCGTCAAGACTATGAGGATAATCGAAACCCTCCTGAAGCTGCTCCCCGCGAGCTTCGCGAGCCACAGCCCGATGAACTCGAAGAACCCGGTTCGGGTTATCGCCTCGGCTAGGATCATAACCCCGACCGCGAGGAGGATCGTGTTAACGTCTATCAGGTCGATGATCTCGTTCAGGATGTTCGGAAGGTGGAAAAGCCCATACTCCACGCCGAATAGGATCGTTAGAAGCGCCCCTATCAGGGCCGCGACGCTCCTGTGATACCTCTCGGTAACTAGGAGAATTAGCACGAGAGCGAATATCAAAACGAATATGTTCGTTATGTTCAACCGGCATCATCCCCGCTCGGCGATCCTCTCTCGAGAAAGCGCTTCACGAACCTGTCGATTCTATTCTTCAGCAGGTAGTATACCTGCTTCGCTAGATGGTATACTATTAGGACGCCGATCGCTAGGAGGGCTATCTGGATCCCCGTCGAGAGGGGTTTCCCGAAATCCCCGAGGCCTTCTATTAGCGGGGTAACCAGCGCATATAGGAGGACGAGCGCTATTATCACGGCTAGGTCGTATGCCATCATCCTGATCCTGCTCGCCTCCTCGCCGACAAGCCATGTCGAGATCATCTTGCTCGCGAGATTTAGGAAGAAGACTACGTCGACTAGAATGAAGTAGCCGAAGTATATTACGAAGATCAGGGAGATCCCGGTGATGAGGTTCGCGCCGCTAAGGGTTAGGCCGCCGATCGTGAGGTTCGGGAGAGACCGTAGATAGGGCTCGATAGCCTCGCAAACCGACAGGGCGAAGTATAGTATGAGAGCGTTCTTGAGAAGCCGAAGCGCCCTCCTACCAGCGTCCTGAGAACCCCTCCCCATCTTCTTCCATCCCCACTATCCTCCGCGAGAAGCAGCGCGAGGAAGACCTGGTTCTAACCGGCTTCAAGTTTGGAGGGAGACTTAATAAATCTTCGACGTTAGAAGGAATCCGCTCGCTCAGACCAACGATTCTTCGAAGACGTCGGATAGGCTGAATCTAGCAACCTCCCTAGCCTCGGCCTCCATGTCGTATGAGCCGCTCTCCAGCCTGCTTAGAACCTCCCCTCTAACCTTGAGCTCGAGCCTTCTCGATCCCCGGCTAAAAACCACTTCAAGGAAGCTACCTTCCTGAATCCGTATATTGCCCCTCCCAAGGGTGCATCCGGTAACATACTGTATCCCGTCGGCGAAGCAGGTATATGGAGTCTCCATTCTCGGGACGATCACCTCCGCCCTCACGCCGCATGGATCGTATCCGAAAACTTCTAAGGCTCTAAGCCCCGCCTTAACGCCTAGGGCGAGGAAGGGGCCTAGATGGCCGTGGAAGGTCGAAGCCTCGTCCAGAATCTTATCGAGAACGCTTCTAGGCTTCATGGTCCTTCAACCCCGCTCCAAGCCCTCATCCTCGAATACGCGGCCGACCCAAGGAAGATGATCGCCGCGGCTATGGCTATGCACGAACCCGCCGGCAGATCTAGGAGGAAGCTCAGCCCGAGGCCCGCCGAGGCCGAGGCCGAGCCGATGGCCAAAGCCGATAGAACCAGCT
>JAPDJZ010000071.1 GCA_029258815.1 archaeon | reverse complement strand
CTATCGTCTCGGTCCTCTCGTTTATTATAGTTATATTCTTTGTGATGTATCCAGAGCCTAGGTAGAAGGTGTAGGATATATTCTCATATAGATGATCTATAATCTTGGATGTTGTGTTTCCCTCGTAGTAATATTCCCTGAGTGGAGACTTTTCGAATGATATTCTGGCTAGAATTGGTCCTATATATATTCTTATTATTTCTGCTTCATCGATAGCTGGTGAGTATACCCCATAAAAGTAGTTCGAACTGTTATAAATAAATAATGCGTGGCTCTCAAACCGGTAGGGACCGTTAAGAAAATCCTCCAAATCGCTCAGTGGATCGGAGGAGGAATTAATGTACACAGAATTTCATACATTCTGTAATGAGCCTCGGTAAGCCTTCGAGCCGGGATCGCGAGCAACCCTATCCTAATGTAGTATCTAAGCTTCTCGGAGTCGATTGGCTTAACGGGTCTGATGCCCTCGTGGGCTCCCTCAACCCTGTAGGTTCTCGGGGTGAAGAGATCCGGCGAGATCTGGCTTAGATACTCCCTAGCTATGCTCAGCCCGGCTTGGGAGACCGTCGTGGCGTCGGTTCTATGATAGGTTATCAAACCAGCCTCGAAAAGCTCCTGAGCGATCTGCATGGCGTTGGCCGCGGTCAGCCTAAGATACTGGAAAGCGTCTCTCAGAAGCGCGTCGGTCGTGTAGGGCGGAGGCGGGTTCACGACCCTCTCCTCCTCCCTCAGATCCCTGATCCTAACCCTTAGCCTCTTCTCCTCCCAGGCCTTCAGCAGGTCCTCGAGATTCTTTGGATCTAGGATATCTATGACGAGCCCGCCAGCCAGCCTGATCCTCAGAAGGTTTCTCTTCTTCCTATGCTCTAAGGTTCTCTCAACTATCCATCCCAGAACCGGCGTCTGAACCCTGCCGGCCGAAAGCCATCTGCTGCCGAATCTCTCCCAAAGCTTCATGCTGAGCTCGAATCCTATCCACCTATCCTCGATCCTCCTGAGGAGCTGAGCCTCGACTAGGTGGACGTCGACGCTCCGCTTGTTCCGCAGAGCGTTTAGAAGACCCCTTCTAGTGACTTCGTGGAATTCGAGCCTGTGGATGTTCGAGTTGAAGGGCTTTATCAAGCACATGAGGTCGAAGGCTATCTTCTCTCCCTCGGCATCCGGGTCGGTCGCGATGTAAACCTCGTTATACTGCTGGGCCAGCCTCCTAGCTGCCTCAATTATCTCGCTCTTGTCGAATATGTCCTCGGACTTGCAGGTCGGGCATCTGTCGCCGCCGTCAGCCCACTGCTCGCCGCAATTATAGCACCTCCTAACGACCCCGTAGACGGGAATAAACCTCCCATCGCGGATCTCGACGCCGTGAACCCCCCGGTCTCCTCGGGTTATCAGATCGGTTATGTGGCCTTGGGTCGCGGCGACCCCCACTATAACTCCCCCGATCGCCGCCTCGTAGATCGTTAATGGCCCCAGCCTCCTCCTGAATGGCCTGCCGAAGAGATGTGCTATGGTCCTCGCTTTTGTCGGGGATTCCACCAGCATTAGGGCCGCTCTAACCAAGTCCTTAACCTTGATCTCGATCTAGCCGGACTGGATCTCCCTTATCAGCCTCCTCTCCTCGTCTATCTGCCTGAAGACCAGCTCGGCTTTCCTCGTATCGTATTGCTCGAATTCCAGCTCCTCTATCTGGGCCTTAAGCCTCGTAACGAGCCCGTTGAAGGCTCTCTCGTCATCAACTATCACCACGCTCATTCCCTTCGTTACGACATATGGGTAGAGTCTGGAGGTTCTTCCGGAGGCCTGTATATAGCCTGTCGTATCCGGGATTATCAGGGTCATTCCCTCTCCATCGAGTCTGAGGGTTACGTCGAGCCTCTTCTCGATCTCTTCGGCGAGCTTCTCATCGATGTTCTTTCTGGTGAAGTCTCTCGCGGAGCATATTATCTCCTGAGCGTATCCCTCGAAGCCGTCGAGCTTCCTTCCCTCCTCCGAAGCTTTAGCTATCTTCTCAACTAGATCCCTGCTGAGCGGACTCACCTTCCTAAGCCTAGCTATTAGAACCTCGGCCTCCCTCCTCGCTCGATCATCTAAAACCGGTAGGATGTTCGTGAGCAGGATCAGCAGCTTGGTCGGGTTGTATTCGTCGAAACCTATTCTAAGCTCCCTCCGGGGGACGCCCACGAAGACGGCGTATCTTATCCTAGCGGGTAGATCCAATCCTCGGGTAAGCGGGCTTCTCGAAGCCGCGAGGCCGACCATAACGTCTATCTCGCCCTCGGAGAACCTCTGAAGTATATCGGTCTCCATCTTCTGGTAAAGGTATACCTTTAACCCGGCTTGCTGAAGTCTTTCGGCGACCTTCTCAGCGTAGGTTCTGCCCAAGGCGTGCGGCGTGAAGACGAGGCAGCCTCCCCCGTGCCTTTTCACAAGCTCGACGGCCTTCTCGATGGCGTCCTCCCCACCCATCAGGTAGAAGTCCTCGATGTTCCTAACGAATTCTTGGAACCTCCCAACCTCGAAGTCGAGTAGCTCCTCGAAGATCATCATCCTCCTAGTCCTTCTGCCCCTGATCGTGGCTCCAGCTACGACGAGTATGCCGCGCCTCCTAGCCTTCTCCCTCCTGACCTCCTCGCTAAGCTTCTCGTATTCCTCGACGAGCTCCTTCGACGAGGACTTCGCGAGCTTAACCCTAACCTCTATTAGCTTCAAGGCTTTCTCAACCGACTCCGGCCGGAGCCCCAGCAGAGCGACGGCCTTGTCTATGTTCTTCGGGGACTTCAGGAAGGAGTCGACGTCATCGACGAATACGTAATCGAATGCCTTAACCTTCATCAGCGCCTCCCCGTGATCTACGAGGAACCTGTCGGTCGTTATCAAGAGGATCCTGCCGCTTTTCTCGCCGATCTTCTTGAGCGCTTCGGCCTTCTCGCTTCTCGAGAGCCCCCCGTGGTAGACGATTATGGCGCCCGGATCTCCTATCCCCGCTTTCTCAGCGAAGCTTAAAGCCTTCTCATAAAGCTGCTGGGCTAGGATGCTGCTCGGGGTTATCAGATAGCATCTCCTCCTCTTCCTGTATAGGTAGAGCGCCATGATGAGGCCTAGAACTGTCTTCCCGACCCCGGTCGGGGCGACTATCGCGAAGTTGTCTCCCGAGAATATCCTCTTAGCCCAAACCTCCTGAAGAGCCCAAGGCTCGAAGCCCAAGGCTTTCTCGAAGAACTTCCTGAAGTCCTCGTACTCCAGCTGGATTCTAAGATACTCCCTCAGCTTCTCCAGCTTCCCCTCGGCTCTCAGCTTCTCAGCCACCTCCAGAAGCCCTCCATCGCTACTCGGGAGGCATTTCTCGCATACCCCGACCTCGAGGAGCCTTCCATCCGTTATCTCGCCGCCGCAGTTCGCGCAAGCGAAGCTGTAGATCGCCCTAGCTTCCTCCATCCCGGCTGAAGATATCCACGCTACCGCTAAAAACCATTTCCACGCGCTCATAAAACTTATTATCTGGATCGCCGAGGTTAACGACATGCCCACAGCCTTCGTATTGATAAATACCGAGATAGGATGCGAGGAGGAGATTCTTAAGGAGTTGAAGAAGATACCGAACGTCAAGGAGGCGTACGCCGTCTACGGCGTCTATGACATCGTGGCTAGGGTCGAGGGCAATACTATGGACGAGTTGAAGGAGGTTATCTCTTGGAGGATAGCGTCCTAGCCCGCTCCTAGGGCGCCCTCAGACGGAGGCTCGATAAGGTTAGAAGCACTCTAACGATGCTGGTGATCTCGGAGTAGCCCCTCGAGCATTAGGGGCTTGGTTAGGTGTCTTCGAGCCGATGGCGGGACCTCGTAGAACCCCGGCTTTATCTCGCGTCTAACCTTAATCACCTCGGCAGCGTCCTCCCCAAGCTTTAACCCGCAGACCCTGCACCTATATCCCTTATTTCTCCCTAGGCTCTTCATCCGCCTTCCGCAGGCTGGGCAGATCGGCGGCCTTCTGACGATCCTTTCGGCGAGCCTTTTGACCAGGATCTTCTCTAGGTTCAGGGTTAATCCCTGAGGCTTCAGCTTAACCGCTCCGAAAACCGTTACCTCGTCTCTGGGGATGAGCTTCGAGACTATCTTCCTAAAGCTTTTGGTCGGCTCGTAGGCCGCGCAGTAGATCTCCCCTGCATCGTCTCTCAGCTTGAAGAAGACGTGGCCTCCCGCATCGGTTCTAGGGGCTTCGGAGACCGTCCCATCTATTATCGCGCTAACCCCGTCCCGCAAATCAGCTATCCTAAGCCTCCGGTAGTGGGGGTCGGTGGCCTGATTGGTTTCGAAGATCGTTACGTATTCGACCGGCTCGAGGATTCTGAGCATCTCGTAAGCCCTCTTAACGGCCTCCGGATTGATCCCCCTGATCCCGAGGAGGACCGGGCAAGGCGTATGAGGCGCTATCCTAATCTCGCCCGCCTCGTAGTCCACGTTATCGAAGGTGTATGGCCTCGTGGCCCTGTCCATCTCGAAGACCGAGGCCGGATCTATCCTCCTAACGGTTCCCCAGTATGCCCGGGTTCGGTGGGCGATTAGCTCGTAGGTCTTTCCCGAGCCTAGGTCCGCTCCGATGGCCGCGAGCGCGCCGACAACCCCCCTCCCGTCATGGTAGTAGACTAGCTCGGCGCCGACCTCCTCAGCCAGCCTGAACGCGTCCTCCAAGGGTATCAGCTCGCGGACGGCCCTCCAGTAGAAGCTTCTAAGCCTTTCGTCGGGCTCCCCCCTGAGGAATGCTATCCCGGTCTCAGCCCCTTCATCGAGCTCCGAATACTCCTCCACGACCTCGACGGCTATCTTCCTAAGGGGGTCTATCGCCTCCGCATCCACCTTCAAGGCTATCGCCGCGTTCCCCCGGGTCTTGTATGGGCAGTTGGGGTTCAACCTGATGAGCCTAGGATAGCCTAGGATCTTCGCCCCTGATCTCCTCGAGCCTCCTAGCTAGAACCGCGGCGACGTAGGTCGTGCATCCCCCCTTCCTAGAATCCGTATCATCGACGCCTATCCAGACCGGCATCCGCCGTAAGCTCTTCCCGACAAGCCATCATATAAACGAGCTTTACCGCCTCCCAAGCTTAGAGGCCGCTAGCCAGCCTATGGCCACCCCGAGCGCGGTGAATGCTCCTCCGAAGGCTAGGCTTGGCAGGATTAGGCTCGTGGCCGTGTCTCCGTGCTCATCCAGCCCCCCGCCGCGAACATCGATGACCCTCTCCGCCTGAACCTCGAGGACCCTACCGTTGAACCACGAGCTAGCTCTAATCCTGTAGGATCCCTCCTCCTCGGGAGCCCAGCTAACCGTCCTCGAGAAGTCTCCGGCGGTCTTCCATCTCCACTCGCGGAGGACGCCGCCCTCCCCGATTACCTCGAGCCTTATCTCGTGGTGGTGGAGCACCATCACCTCGAAGCAGCCGGGGAGGAGGTGGATGAAGTTCACCCGGATCCTAACGGGCTCGCCGACCTCGTAGACACCCTTCTCCACTTCGACCTCTATGAGACTGCAGCGCTTATCCTGACTCTTCCCGATCTCGAGGTCCTCTCTAAGATCTTCTAGACTTCCCTGATAGATTACCGCCGTGAACCACGCCCCGCCGCCGAACATCTTCGCGATCTCAGGGTCTACGGCCTTGAGCTCCTCTCCGGAAACCGGGTAGCTTAGCGGCTTCTTCGAGGCCGCGTAGCTGGCTATCCTAAAGCCCCGCGGAAGCAAATCCTCTCCGATGGGGCTCCTCGTTATCAGGTACAGGGTTATCTGGGTCTCGCCCTCCGTAGCCCTAGATACCTTCAGGGGATAGTAGAGCTCATCGGATCTGAACCTGTAGACGATCGGCTCGACGCTCCTAACCTTATCGCCGACCTCGACCACGTCGAGAACCCAGTAGTCGAACCCCCTCGCGAGATAGTCCTCGAATATCTCCCTAATCCTCTCGTTGATCCTTAGGTTCACTCCGAAGCCCGCGGCCTGATTCGAGACGAATTCTAGAAGCTCGCCGGCATCCGAGGCTTTCACCACGGTTATGTCGTGCACTCCGATCTTCTCGTGGAAGACTACCTCAAGCTTCTCGGACTCTTTTCCGGGGGCGGGCAAGCCTCTGACCGCGCGTCGCATGATTATCTCCTGAACGGCTTTGAAGGAGCCGTAGCTCCCCTTCTCGACCTCCGGCATGGATGGAAGCGGTATGAGCTCGAAGACCGCGCCCCCCTAGACGAGTACAGATCTGTTGAGAGAATGAGCTCCTCATGAGTTCCGTTCCAAGCGATTATAGCCTTCTGACCCGGGTTGTAGATGTCGGCCTCCGATCCGGGGATCACGCACCTATCGGCCGAGGCCGGGGGTGAGGCCTATGATCAGGGCTATCGCGACCGCGACTCCGATCGCGCCGAATAAGCGCTTCTCCATGCCGAAATGATCTAAGCGCCTAGAGAAAAATCCACTTACGTGAACGGCTCGTTCTAGGATCTTGAACGCCTCAGCTCCTCGAGCTTCTCGAGAATCTCCTCGGCGAACCTCCTAGCGCGTTCGAGGTCGCGGTCATCGGGCCTCCCCCGGTTAATCCCGCCGAAAGCCCTCAGCGGGCCGTGGGTGGAGTAGCCTCTACACGTAAACTCTCCCAGAACCCTGAACCCCTTCCCCTCGAGGATCTCGATTAGGGGCTTGTGGTAGTCGTGGATTAGGGGGATTCTGGGCAGCCCGCTGGTCGAGAATACGAAGGCTGGAAGCCCGTGGACCCTCGGAAGCCTCTCGGCGAATTTGAGGATGGTTTCGTGATGTCTTCCGTAGTAGATTCCGGAGCCGAACCCCGCCAGATCGTATTCCGCTATCTCCCTTGGATCCGCTTCCGAGGGCTCGGCGATCCTAGCCTCTAGGATCTCGGCGATCGCCTTTGCGAGCTTAAGGGTGTTTCCATGGTGAATTGAGGCGCATACTATTATGGAGCGCATCCCGATCCTCCTCCACCTCCGGATTAGGGGTCTCAACGTTTTTAAGCTAGCGGTATCCGGTCTAGGGTCGGGCTAGCGATGGCGCGGATGCACGCGAGGAAGCGGGGGAAATCCGGGTCTAAGAGGCCTATTAGCAAGGCTCCTCCCTCGTGGCTTAAGGTCACCCCCGATGAGGTTGAGGCTCTGGTAGTCAAGTATGCTAAGGAGGGCTATCCCCCGAGCGTGATAGGCGTCATCCTAAGAGATCAGCACGGAATACCCTTGGTTAAGCAGGTTACCGGGAAGACGATCAAGCGCATTCTGGAGGAGAATAACCTTCTGCCTCAGATTCCGGAGGACTTGGATAACCTGCTTAAGAAGGCTAGGAGGATGAAGGCGCATCTCGCGAAGCACCGCGGAGACAAATATAACAGGCATAGGCTTCAGCTCGTCGAGGCCAAGATCCATAGGCTTGTCAAATACTATAAGCAGGTTGGCGAGCTTCCGCCCGACTGGCAGCCCGAACTCGTCTACGCCTACAGGTAGCCGTCCAGACCCGAGATCAGCTATTTTAGGCCGCGTCCAACACTCTACCTTGAGTCGGATGACTTTGGATAGGTTTAGGGACGAGCTCGGATTCCTCTCTAGGGTCGGCGAGGTAGCCGAGGAGCTCAGGAGCCTCATCAAGGAGGGCCGATCGTTCCTAGTTCTCTGCCATAACGACGCCGATGGGCTGGCGGCCGGCGGGATCTGCTCCGCCGCCCTCCTCCGGGAGAACGCCAGGTTCACGGTTAGATCGGTTAGGGGGTTTGATGAGGCGTCGAAGCACTTGGAGAACCTTCCGGAGGAATGCGTTCCGATCCTCGTGGACCTTGGAGGCGGGTATCTCTCCGAGGTCTCCGAGCTTACCAAGGGTAAGCGAGCCTTCATTCTCGACCATCACGAGCCCGTGGGCGAGGCTTCCGAGAACGTAATCCATCTAAACCCCCACCTTTATGGAATTAATGGCTCGAGGGAGGTTAGTGGGGCGGGGGTCGTCTACCTCGTGGCCAGGTCTCTCAACGAGGAGAACGTCAAGCTCTCCCCGATAGCGGTAGTAGGCGCTCTAGGGGATCTTCAGGATAG
>JAPDJZ010000042.1 GCA_029258815.1 archaeon | reverse complement strand
TCATGCTGCTAGCTATGTCACGTATCTAATTAAGCCTATCTTCGATTGCGCGATTTTAGCTTAGTTTCGTGGTTGTTGAAAAAGAGGGAAACTATTGGAAATTAAAGAGGCTAGAATGTGTATGGAATTCTTTTAAGTGTTCTCTCGATATTTCCAAGCAACTCGCTAGTAATCTTTATTCCAGTGTGCCTATACGAGATTATTAGCGCTCCGACAACTTGGGGGAATCTAGGCTTCACCACAACAACATTCTTAAACTTCTCATAAAGATAGTTCTTAAAGGGGTCAAGTATTAAGTCTTCAACCTCAAATACCTTGCCTACAACTGCAACCTTTATCTCCTCCAAAACCTCATCTAAATAAAGTCGCTTAATTACATGACGACCCTTAATCCGAGCAAAGCCCCTATTTCCCTTAAAGCCTCCTTCCACTCGCCGTAGAACATCACCCTATGCCATCCGGCCTTCCAATCCCAGTTCCTCAGCAGGTTTCCGACCTTCGCCCTTCCCACGGGCTTCGTCGAACACTCCTTCTCATCATACTCGTTCCCGACTATCTCCGCCTCGTGAACCACCAGGCATCTATCAACGGCGTTTAAGCCTACTAGGGTGACCTTCCTCCCAGAGGGTAGCTCGACGTAGATCGAGCCCTTCTTGCCTCCCCAGTGGGCCGTCGTGATGACGTATGGCGAATACTTCTTGGAGTCGTATCCGAGCATGTTTATCGGGGAGAAGCAGTGATAGTAGACCACCTCGCCGCTCACCTCGTCTATCGATGGATCCGTGATGAATCCCGGTAGCCCGGCTAGATGCTTCATCAAGATCATTATGGCGCTCGAGGTCAAATCCGCCTCGCAGCCGCAGACCACCCCCTCCTTCGATAGCTCCATGAACCCTAGGCAGGGCCAGGCCTTGATCATCCCGGAGGAGTAGAGCGTCCAGCAATCGACCGCTATGCCGTCGACGCCGTAATGCTCCACAGCCCTCCTCATCGCCAAGTACATCTTGGCGTCTCCGATCAGATCGCTCTCCTCATGCCCGACGACGGATCTAGCCTCCTTCATCCACCTCCTAGCGACGTTTCTGGCCTCCTCCTCGGAGACTTTCTCGTAAAACATCTCGTTAAACTCCTTAGGGGTTATCGTAATAGTCTCTATCCCGAATATCGACCTGACCTCAGCCGCCGCGTTATAGATTCCGACGGCCATCGGGAATGACGCATCGACGTATTGGGAGACCACGGGATCCACGACGAGCAGGAGCTTCGAGTTTCCGATGTCGTAAACGGCCTTCAAAAGCTTGACGTACTTCTCGATGAGCTTCGGATCGGCCACCTTCCTCGCGCACCTGCCCAGAACCCTTAAACCCCCCTCCACAATCCTCCTATACTCCATCATGAGCTCCCCGGAGCCCGTATAGGTCTCCGCTAGGATCACCGTGGGCCTCCCACTCATGATTATCGGCCTCAGAACTCCGGTGAGATGCCTGAAGACGAAGACCAAGTAGCCGTCGACGCCCCCGATCTCCCTTAGAACCCTGATCGAGTCGGACGCCGTACCGGCCTCGCCGTAAACGAACTCGACGTCGGGAAATCTCTCCTCCAGAATGCTCTTAATCCGCTTAACGTGATCCTCGTAAAAGCGCTTAAACTCATCGGAGAGTATCATTCCGCCGCCGACGAGAGGGGTTGCGAAGATAACGCCAAGCTTCATGAGCGGTTTATGAGCCCCGGCTCTTATAATTGTTCTTCCTTCTTAATTCTTTTTATCACTCCTTTTTACGGAAAACTTTATATGCGCCTCAAGCGCCCTAAAATGCGTAGGAGAATATGAAGGCGCGGTCTTCTGAGGATGAAAACCCTCTAAGGAAGAAGATGTCTCGTAGAAAGGCTCTCTCAACTGCTGGAAAGGTTGCGGTAGGCGTTGTAGTCGCCGGGGTCGTCGCCGGGGTCGGAGGATATTACGCTGGAAGCGCCGCGGCGGCGCCGAAAACGATTAAGGAGACCGTAACTGAGACCAAGACCGTAACGGCCGCGGCCACCACCGTTAGGGAGACCGTAACTGAAACTGTAACCGCTCCCGGCGCGGCCACGACGGTTACAGCCCCAGCGAAGACGGTAACCGTTACCAAGACCGTTGCGGCTCCTGGGGCTGCGAGACCCTATGAGGGCGTCAAGTTAACCGTTCTCTGCCATACCGGGGTTCAGGCCGGGCCATGGCACGCCTACAAGGAGGATATCAAGAACCTTTTCGGAATAGACCTCGAGGTCGTTGAGGCCCCTCCGGAGGAGCTATACTCGAAGGGGCTTCTCGGAATAAAGTCTAAGCCGGCGGACTACGATCTAGTCCAGTTTAACTCGGCGTGGATAGGGGACTTCGAGCCATACCTCCTCCCCCTAGACGACTACGTCGAGAAGGCCGACCCCGGATGGGGAGACGTCCTACCCGGCTTCAGGCTATTCAGAAACATGTGGGCTGGAAAGATCTACTCGTGGACCCTAGACGGAGACACCTTCATGTTCTACTATAGGAAGGACCTCTTCGACCACCCCGATGAGAAGGAGGAGTTCAAGAAGAGATACGGCTACGAGCTCGGCCCGCCGAAGACCTGGGATCAGGTCAGGGACATCGCCGAGTTCTTCACGAGGAAGGCCGGAGACACCCTCGCGGGAAGCAAGCTGAAGAAGGACTTCTTCGGCTACGCTGATCAGGCTAAGAGGGGAAGGGTATACTACTGGTATTTCTTCAGGTGGATTCCATACAGGGCTGCCGAGGAAGGCGGCATCCCCCACTACTTCGACCCGGATACGATGAAGCCTTTGATAAACACGCCGGCCTCAGTCGAAGCGTTAGAAGCCATGAAGGATATATTGCAGTTCTCGCCGCCCGGGGTCCTAGGGTTCGAGTGGACGGAGCTCTTCACCGCGGCCATGAGCGATAGCGTGGTGGCCATGTGGATACACTGGCCGGACGAGGGAGACAGATTCCAAGACAAGCTTAAGCCGCTCCCGGTCGAGAACCCGCCCACCCCGGAGCTCGGATTCTGCCCGATCCCCGGAGTTGAGAAGGACGGTAAGCTCTACAGATACACGCCGATCGATACATGTTGGGAGCTTGGAATTGCCAAGAATAGCGAGAACCCCGACGCGGCTTACGCGGTCCTCTACTTCTTAATGAGGCCGGATAACGCCCTCGAGAGGGTGATGGCTCCGACGGCTAAGATCCCGAGCTCAAACCACGATCCATACGCCTACTCGCAGTTCTACTCTCCGAGATGGAGGGCCGAGAAGCCTTGGGTCGGGCCGTTCCTAGACGCTGAGCTCGAGGCATTAAAGAGCCCCTATCCGCTGCTGAGAATACCCGGAGGATTCGAATACCTCGACGCCCTCGACCTAGCTGTATCCGAATGCCTCTCAGGCGCGAAAGACGCTAAGACCGCCTTGGACGACGCCGCTAAGAAGTGGGACGAGATAACCGATAAGCTCGGCAGGGATAGGCAGAAAGAATTCTACCATAAGATGTGGATGGTTCCGCTGGTCTTCTAAAGCTAAAACCCATCTATTTTTTATTTTGAGCGGGGGTTTTCCCCGGTTGCAGGAAGGGTGGGTGAAGAGTGGATGAATGAGAGGAGGGTTGCTTATTCCCTCATGCTTCCGGCCTTAATGGTATTAATCTTGGCGGTGATATTCCCGCTCCTCTTCTCGATAAACGTCGCCCTCAGAAAATACGACCTTAGGCTTCCGACGGAGGAATACCCCTTCATAGGCCTCGGCAATTTCGTTAGAGCATTTTACGATTCATACTTCCTACACTCATTACTCATCACCGTCGAGTTCATAGCGCTTGGAGTAGCCCTGCAGCTCCCCCTAGGCTTGGGGGTCGCCGTCCTCCTAAGCAAGCTTAGCTGGAGGCGCTACGTCATACCGGCGATAGCGATTCCCGCCCTAACTCCGCCCATAGTCGCCGGCTACATGGGGATAATCCTCTTCCACCCGGACGGCGTCGTAAACTACTTCCTAAGCCTATTGGGAGTCTCGTCGAAGATCCCATGGTACTCGAGCCCCAACACGGCCCTGATAACCTGCGTCCTCGTAGACACTTGGCAGTGGTATCCCTTCATAACGCTCGTCCTCCTAGCCGGAATACTCTCGATACCCCCGGAATACGTCGAGGCGGCTAGGATCGACGGAGCATCGGAGGCGGGGATATTCAGGCATATAACGCTCCCGCTGCTGAAGGGGGTGATAGCGGTGGCCCTGATCTTCAGGATGCTCGAGATGCTCAGGGTATTCGACGTAATCTACATAGTAACTTACGGAGGCCCCGGCACCGCCACCCAGGTCACGAACTTTTACAGCTACCTAGTGGGCTTCCATTACTGGGACCTCGGATACGCCTCGGCGATAGGCTGGATCCTAGTGATAATCCTGAGCGTCTTCGTTACCTATTATATGAAGGCGTTTAGGGTGAGCTGAGATGCGGCTCTCAATACTGGTCGGCGCGGTTAAGGCCGTTCTCGTCGCGATACTGCTATTCGTAACGCTCTTCCCGATCTATTGGATGATAGTAACCTCGCTTGAGCCCTGGGAGCTGGTTCTCGTGTGGCCTCCCTCCTTCCTGCCTAGGGAGCTAACCCTCGAGTACTGGACTTGGGCGTGGTCGAGGTTCCTGCTGCCCCTGAGAAACTCCCTAATAATAGCCGGGGTTACTACCGTGATCTCCGTGGCGCTGGGCTTCCCCGCGGCCTACAGCTTCTCGAGGTTCAGGATAGGTGGGACGACCCTCCCCTTCTGGGTCCTCTCCCTGAGGTTCCTGCCCGGAATAGTTCCATGCGTCGCCTTCTACATCCTCTTCAGAACCTTCGGCTTGCTGGATACGCATCTAGCGGTCATAACAGCTCATCTACTGATCACCCTACCGTTCTCGATATGGATGTTCAAGGTTTTCTTGGACGCCATGCCCAAGGACTTGGAGGAGGCGGCTCTCGTCGACGGATGCACGCGCTATCAGGTCATAAGCAAGGTCGTGCTCCCGATATCCCTGCCCTCTATCGCCGTCGTCGCCCTGTTCAGCTTCACCTGGTCGTGGAACGAGTTCATGATGGCCCTCATCCTAACGAAGTCTCAAGCCTACACCCTGCCGGTGATGATCGCGGGCTTTAGAGGAGCTGGAATGATCTGGGGAGGGGTCTCGGCGGGCGCGCTGCTCTCGCTGGTCCCCGCGGTGATCCTAGCGGTCTTCTTCCAGAGATACCTCGTCGCGGGGCTGACCATGGGCGCCATCAAGGGCTAGCGGCAAAGATATATTGCTCCAAGCCGAGGTAACGGCATGGGCGAGCATATGGATGAAAAGTATGGGGTAGGGCTATGGATCTTCGGAAGGCTTCTAGATAGATTCGTGGCCGAGGGGTATAAGCCCGACAGATCCCTAGACGAGAAGCTCGACATGGCCTCGAGGGTCTCGCTGGCTCGCGGCGTCGAGTTAGCCTATCCCGGGGACTTCCAGATCGCGCCCGAGGAGCTGCTTAAGAAGCTGAGCAGCCGAAACCTAGAGATCTCGGCCTTGGACATAGATCTCTTCTCGAAGCCGAAGTGGCAGAAGGGGTCGATAACCTCTAAGGATGAGTCAGTTAGGAGGGACGCGATCAGCCTGGTCGAGGAGGGCATAGAGCTGGCTAGAAAGCTTAAGGTTAGAAGCGTAATCCTATGGCTCGGCCAAGACGGCCACGACTACCTCTTCTCGGATCATCGGGGGAGATGGAGGCTCCTCATAGAGGGGCTCAGGGAGATCTCCAGCCACCTAGAGAAAGAGATACTCTACCTAGAGTATAAGCATAAGGAGCCCAGAACCCACGCGATAGTATCGAACGTCGGAAAAACCCTACACATAATAGATCGGGTTGGATCCGATAAGCTCGGGGTAACCATAGACACGGGCCACGCCCTCATGGCCGACGAGAACCTCGCCGAATCCGTCTACCTAGTAAGCGAATCGGGGACCCCCCTGATCCTGCACCTAAACGACGCCTATGGATACTGGGACGACGACATGATCCTAGGGTCGATAAACATCCTGAAGCTCCTAGAATTCTTCTACGCCCTAGACGAGATCAACTACGATGGCTGGTATGACCTCGACATCTTCCCCTACAGGGAGGACCCGGTGAAAGCCTGCGACCAGAGCCTCAGAATGGTTCACTACCTAAAGAGAGTCGTTAAGGAAAACAAGGATGCCCTCCGCGAGGCCGTCGAATCGGATGACCCGCATAAATCGCTCGAGGTGGCGTGGAAGGCGATCCTGAAAGACTTTAGGTGATCCCGGCGGGGGTATGCGGGGAGAATGGAGTATGCTATTGCCGTCTTCGACGTGGGGAAGACGAATAAGAAGCTTCTACTATTTTCAGACGACCTAAAACCCGTTCACGTTGAGAGCATTAGGATAGGGGAGGTTCGCAGGGACGATATACTATGCGATGACGCTGAAAGGCTTGAAGGCTGGCTCCGCGAAAGGCTGAGAGACGCCTCTAGGAAGTACAGGATCAAGGGGGTTAACGTCTCAACCTACGGAGCCACCCTCGCGTACATGTCGCGGGGCTCGAGGATCTTCCCAATCATATCCTATAATCAGGATATAGAGCCCGAGGTCAGGCGGGAGTTCTACGAGAGGTTCGGCTCCCCCCTCGAGCTATACAAGGTTACGGGAGCCCCTCCCTACGGCCGCTTAATCGTGGCAGGCCTCCAGATATACTGGTTCAGGAGGCGCTTCCCGGAGATCTTCGGGAAGGTTGACCGGATACTCTTCCTCCCGCAGTACCTGCTTTACTGGCTCTCGGGGCTGGAGGCGGGCGAGGTAACCAGCATAGGCTGCCACACCTACCTCTACGATCTGAGGAGCATGGATTGGAGCGTGGTCGCGAGGGATCTCGAGGTCGATAAGCGGTCTCCGGAGCTGGTGAACGTGTGGGACGAGGTTGGAACGTTCGATCTCGACGGCTCCCGCGTGGTGGCGGCCCCCGGGATACACGACTCGAACGCCTCGATCCTGCCGTTCGCGCTGGAGGGGAGGGACGCCCTCGTAGCCTCCACCGGAACCTGGTGCGTGTTCATGTATCCTCGAGCGGAGTTCGATCCGAAGCCCGGCGACCTCGACAGGGACGTGGTCTACTACGTTAACCCGTATAAGAAGCCCGTGAGGTCCTCGAGGTTCGCGGGGGGATACGAGCACGATCACTACGTTAAGCTCATCGAGAACCGGTTCGGGGTTGATCCTAGGGGCATGGGGCTGGATCCCGAGATCCTAAGCGAGATAATTAGCGGGAGGAGGGACTTCGTGGCCCCGGGCCTGATCGAGAAGACTGGCCAGTTCCAGAGGTCGAAGCCTAGGATAATCGGCGACGGGTTCGAGAAGAGCGCGAAATACGCGTACCACGTCCTGATCCTGAGCCTCGCGATCCAATCCCGCATAGCGATAGACCTGATCTCCGAGGGCAGGAGGCCTGAGATAATAGTCCTAGGAGGCTTCGCGAATAACGAAATATACCTCCAAATGCTTTCGGCCCTCCTCCAAGAGAACAGGGTGTTCAAGTCCATGTTCCCGGAGACGACGGGCCTCGGGGCGGCGATATGCTGTAAGTGCGCGGTCGAGGGGGCTAGGCCCGAGGACGTTAGAGCTAAGCCGCCGCTTATGGAGGTTCCGAAGCCTGAGATAGACCTAGATAAGCTTGAGAAATACGTAAGCGCCTTCGTTGAGGTTTGCTCGGAGGGCCGGGCTGAGGAAAAAGATATAAGCGCTGGATCGCAATAATTGCCATGAAGCTCTCCCCGATAGGAGTGGCCATGCTGGGCGATGAGCGGGAATTCCTTCACCCGCTTCTCATACCGAAATGCGAGGAGAACCTTAAGAAGGTCGTCGATATAATCGAGAAGAGGATCTCCGAAGCATACCGATACGAGAAGCCGGAGATAATCGTGGGCTCGAAGATAATAACCTCGATAAAGGCGGCGAAGGAGGTCGGAGAGGAGCTCGCGAAAGCCGGGGCGGAGATCGTAATCCTCGTCTACTACATCTGGAACTACCCATACCTCGTCTGGCCTTTCATAAACTCGGTCGGGAGGGATAAGCCCATCCTAAGCTTATCCAATAACGAGGGCGCCTACCCGGGAAACGTGGGGCTGCTGGCAACCGACGGCGCCCTAAGGCAGGCCGGAATAAGATCCCATAGAATAGTCGGGGATATAGAGGATCCCAAGATCCAGGAGAGGGTCGTCAACTGGATCATGGCTGCCGAGGCCTACGCCTCGATGAAGGGCCAGGTCTATGGAATGTATGGAGGCCACTCGATGGGAATGGAGACGGGATACTTCCACCTAGTCCCG
>JAPDJZ010000152.1 GCA_029258815.1 archaeon | reverse complement strand
CTTCGATAACGTGAAGCGGACCATGGTCGGCCCGGCCGATAGCAGGGTCGAGGTCCCGATAATCGAGAAGCGAAGCGGCCAAGTCGTCTCCATCGGCGACACGGTCAGCGTAATGGATAACGAGACCTACGAGATAGTCGAGATGCCCCTACCGCAGGACGAGAAGCTTCGCGGAAAACTCGAGCCCGGGGCCTCGGTCGAGTATTGGAGGATCATGGGCAGATGCATGATAGTTAGCGCGAAGCCCGGTTAAGGAGGAATCCCGCTCCTCGACCGCTTCCTCCGACGCCTCCCAATCCACCCGCCAGCCCGCTATCATCCGCCCTCCCGAGGCTAAAATCGGGATGCCGAAGGCTGTGAGACTAGGAGGTAATCCCAGTAAGGGGATGCCGTGGCCGAGGTCTCTTCCGCCGCTTGGACGCGTTTCGGCTCCCATCCCCAAATGGCCTGAAATCTTTATACCCTAGCCCCTCCTCCTTGTGGAAGGATCATGGAGCTTCTCAAGGTAATCGAGGAGAAGGGGACCGAGAGGCTGAAGCGGGGATTCGCAAAGATGGTTAAGGGCGGAGTTATAATGGATGTTACGACTGCTGAGCAGGCGCTGATCGCCGAGGAGGCCGGCGCGGTCGCGGTCATGGCCCTAGAAAGGGTTCCGGCCGACATCAGGAAGGCTGGAGGAGTCGCCCGAATGGCCGATCCGAAGAAGATTAGGGAGATCATGGACGCGGTTACGATCCCGGTCATGGCTAAGGCTAGGATAGGCCACTACGCCGAGGCCCGCGCTCTGGAGGCCCTCGGAGTGGATATGGTCGACGAAAGCGAGGTATTAACGCCGGCCGACACATACTTTCACATCGATAAGCGGAAGTTTAACGTTCCCTTCGTCTGCGGGGCGAGAAATCTCGGGGAGGCCGTTAGGAGGATCTGGGAGGGCGCCGCCATGATAAGGACTAAGGGCGAGGCTGGAACCGGGAACATAGTCGAGGCGGTTAAGCACGTTAGGCTCGTAAGCCACAATATCCGGCTGCTCAAGCACCTGACCGACGAGCAGATCTACCGGGTGGCCGAGGAGTTCTCGAAGCCCTACCTGAGACTAGCCTTCGACGTCAAGGAGGTTAGCGGTCTTCCGAGAGAAATCCTGAGGAATGAGCCGGTCTACGAGGAATACACCTACGAGGAGATAGTCGAGGGGATCTACAAAATACTCCTCGAGATTAGGAGGCTTCAACGGCTTCCGGTAGTGAACTTCGCGGCGGGCGGCGTCGCGACCCCGGCGGACGCGGCCTTGATGATGCAGATGGGGATGGACGGCGTCTTCGTTGGAAGCGGGATCTTCAAAAGCTCGAAGCCGGAGAAGATGGCGAAGGCGATAGTCGAGGCCGTGAACCACTACGACGAGCCGGAGGTTCTGGCCGAGGTAAGCAGGGATCTAGGGGAGCCCATGCGCGGACTGGAGATAGAGAAGCTGGCGGTTAGGATGGAAGAAAGGGGTCTATGAGGATAGGCGTGGTCGGGGTTCAGGGCGCGGTATTCGAGCACATCTCCTCAACCCGGAAAGCCCTAGAGAGCTTAGGAATGAGAGGAGAGGTTGTCTGGGTTAGGCGGAGAAGGGAAATCTAATCGGATCGGCGTTTCACCGGAGCTGGCGGATGATGCGAGGGTTCACGAATAATTCATCGGGAAGATCCGCTAGTAGATGAGCTTATCCAGCGCCCCGAGCTTCATCGCCTTCCTAATCTCCTTCGCTATCCTCCTGCCCATCGACACGGGCTCGTCGTAGTAGTATGCGGAATAAGGCGATCCGAGGGGGTAGAGGTTCGTTCCCGCGACGATCCTAGCCGAGATCTCAAACACCGTGAAGCCCCGCTCCGGGTGGTAGATGGTCTCGAGGCAGAAGGGGCCTATCAATCCCGGGTCGAAGAGCTTCCGGGATGCCGAGGCTATCCTCGCGGCGGCGTCGAGTAGGTCGACCACGAACTTCTCCCTAACCACGACGGGGATGTTCCCGGTAACCGTATAGTCTAGGTAATCCTCAACGATTTCCGGTAAGCCTCGATGAATCTCATCCACCACCTCAAGCCTCCTATCGATCCCGAGGAGCTCGATCCTGCCATAGGATAGGTTCGGGAGGTTGGGGCTTTCGAGGGGCGTGATGAAGAAGTGGGGGTAATACCTCACGCCCGGGACGAACTCCTCGATCAATACCTCATCAAACTCCCCGGCCGAACCTCTAGATCTGAGCTCTCTAAGCTTCTCCTCGAATTCCCCCGGATTCGACGCCTTGAAGTATCCCCGGCCGCCCTTCGCCCCATGAAGCTTGACGATGACCGTTCGATCTATCTCGCTCGGGGAGCTGTAGCGCCTCGGAGCCTTGACGCCTGCCTCCGTGAGCCACCTCCTCTGCCTCTCCCTATCACCCTCCCAGTATAGGGTTAGCCTATTGCCGAACATGGGGACCGCGAAGTATTCCAGAATGCTCTCGCCTCCGACGTATTCGACGAAGGAGCCGTGCGGGATTATCAGGGCGTTCTCGGAGATCAGCTTCTCTTGGAAATCCCTTCTCAAGACGTCTCGATAACTCTCGACCTCGAGGACCATTTCCGGGCTCGCCCTCGGAAAGCTTTCGTAGTATGGCCTGTTCCGCCTAAGCGCTATCCCCAGGGTTCCGAACCCCTCAAGCCTCGCGCCGTGAAAGATTTGAAGAGCCGAGTGGGAGCAGATCGTCGCGATCTTGAGATCCGACTCGTCGTAGGTCGATAAGACCCCTAGGATCTTCTTCCTCGGGATCATGTTACCAGATCCTCCAATCGGCCGGTTCTCAAAGCTTCCCTGATCTCGAGCGCCACCCTCCTTCCAACGCTCATCGAATAACCCCAGAGGTTTTCTGTATAGGGCGTGAACCTCGTCCCCGGGGATCCGGGAACCCTCACGCTCACATCGTATACGACTATGTCCTCGTGGGGAGGGCCGGGAACTATCATGCTTTGGAGCGCGAATGGGCCTATGACCCCCGGGGGATACTCCTCCCTAGCGGCCTTCACGAATTTCTCGGCCAGCTCGAAGGCCCGCTCTAGAAGCGACTCCCTGACCGTGCAGGCGATGTGGCCTACCTCGATAGTCCTGAGCTCGACGTATCTCAAGACCTCGGCCTGATATGGAGCCGGAATCCTCAGCAGCCCCTCTAGATTCGTCTGCCTCCTCGTATCGACTCCGAGCAATTCCACCTCGCCGTCGAGGGGTGAGTAGAAGAAGTTGAAGTTGAAGGGCGCGCCGACAACGAACTCCTCTATAACGGCCTTGCTCAGCCCCTCGCGGGTTATCAGCCCCCTCTTAATCAGCTCCTCGGCCTTCTCCTCGAACTCCCTCGGGGAGGATGCTAGGAAGAACGCCCGCTCAAAACCCCTCGCGGCCTCGGGAGCCTTCACCACGACGAGCCTATCTATCTCCGACGGATCCTTAAACGTCCTGGGATAGGGTATGCCCGCCCTCTCCAAGAGGTAATACTGATTCCGCTCGACGTCCCTCTCCTCTATCCTGAGCATGAACCTGTTCCCGAACATGGGGACCCTGAACTCGTTCTCCAAGCCGTCGTAGCCGACGTAGACGCAGAGGGATCTATGCGGGATGAAGACCACGTTCATGGATCTAAGCCTCTCCTGAACATCCTCCCTCAGGATCTCCCTAAACTTGTTCAAGATTATCGCTTCGTCCACGACTCCGACATCCCTCCCAAACCTCTTCCTGCGCTTAAAGTATCCAGCGTAGGTCTTCTCCCTGCCCCTCTGGCATACGACGACCGTCTCGAATCCCTCATCTCTAGCGCCCCTGCAGATCTCAAGGGCCGAGTGGCTTCCGAGAACCCCGATCCTGAGCTCTCCAAGAGAATATCCCTCGAGGATCTTTAGGATCTCGTCCCTCCCGATCATGGGCTTAACGTGAAGCCCTTGAATAATCTCGGTAATGAACCTTTTTATCGACCCAAATCGCTGGAAGGGCGGATCGAACATTAAATAGGCTACCGGAATCATGTTTGGGAGGCGGGGGCCGGGATGGAGGAGGTCTACGTCATAGTCTATACGGAGAAGAGGCGCGACGCCTACGAGGCGGCTCAGCACGCGAAGAAGGTTCTCGAGAGCCGCGGAGCCGAGGTCGAGGTCTACGGCGCGGGGGAGCTGATAGGCAGGAGGCTCCCGGGGAAGGTGGATCTCATCATAAGCTTGGGGGGAGATGGAACAATTCTAAAATCTCTCGGAGCGATAGGCGGCGGCGAGACGCCGATCTTGGGGGTGAACTTCGGGCGAGGCGGATTCCTCGCCGAGGTCGAGGCTAGGATGATAAACGACGCCTTGGAGAGGGTTCTCGCCAAAGACTATGAGGTCGAGCGGATTCTAATGCTCTCCATAGAGGCCGATGGAAGGGATCTGGGAGACTTCCTCAACGAGGCCTACGTCTCGTCCCGGGTAATGGGGAAGACCCTCCAATTCGAGATAGCGCAGGGGGGCGAAAGGCTCGCGGAGGGCTTGGCGGACGCCCTAATAATCTCGACCCCGATAGGATCGACGGCATACGCCTTCTCGGCCGGCGGCCCGATAGTCGACGACGAGCTTGAGGCCGCGGTCCTCGCCCCGGTCTGCCCGCTCTCCAACCTAAAGCCCATGGTATTATCCCTCAAGCAGGAGCTCGAGATAGCCGCCTCGGGGGATTACGGCTTCTCGATATTGCTGGACGGGTTCCTTCTGAGGAGGATCGACGAGAAGAGGATCAGGCTCAGGGTCAGGAGATCCAGGCGCCTAGCCCACTTCGTTAGGCTCGGTCTAGGCCGGAGCTTCGCTAGGAGGGTTAGGAAGAAGCTTGGTTAGAAAGATCGCCATCCTGGACTCGACGGCATTCATCATAGGCTTCACCGAGGCTGGAGGGGATGCCGTAGTTACCTCGAGTAAGGTCTTGGAGGAGGCTAGGTGGGGGGAGGCGGAGTATAGAGCCCTAGCGGGCAGGGAGTCAGGAACCATAAAGGTTATCGACCCCGAGCCCGAGTATCTGGAGGAGGTGAGGCGAGCCGCTGAGAGGATTGGAGAATTCGAGCTCTCCGAAGCCGATCTAAGCATCCTAGCCCTCGCCCTCCAGCTTTCGAGAAGCGGGGACGAGGCCTACCTCGTAACCTCCGACTACTCGATTCAGAACCTCGCGTCGAAGCTGGGGATAAGGGTTAAGCCCGTCCTTCACCGGGGGATAAAGAGAGTAATAAGCTGGGAGATATATTGTAGTATGTGTGGATGGGTGGGCGAGGGTATTCCCGGGAAACCGTGCCCGAGGTGCGGGCATAGATTAAAAAGAAGGCCGAGGGAGAGCTCATGAGGATAAGGGTCATCTCCGAGTTTAAGGATAGGGAGGCGCTGGGGGAGGTCGCCGAGAAGCTCGAGGAAATTTATGGCGAGAAATCCGAGATAGAGGTCGTCGAGGAGCTTATAGACAAAAGATTCCTAAATCCTCTCAGAAACCAGTATGACGCGTGGCGGATAGTCCAGCATTATCGAAGGTTTCTAAACGCCGGGGAATACATGCTCCTAGTAACCGACAAGGACATCTACGCCGGAGATCTGAACTTCGTCTTCGGCCTCGCCTGGAGGGGGGTTGCGATAATATCGACATGCAGGCTTTTCCCCGAATTTTATGGACAGCCGCCCGATCGGAGACTTTTCATCGAAAGGGCGGTTAAGGAGGCCGTCCACGAGATCGGGCACCTGCACGGGCTAACCCACTGCGACGATGAGAAATGCGTTATGAAGTTCAGCAACTCCATCCTAGATACCGATGATAAGTCGTGCGAGCTTTGCGAGAAATGCTCGTCGAAGCTACGCTTCTCCAGATTCTAGCCTCACGGACTTTTTCTCAAACTCCTCAAGAAACTGCCTCACATAGGATCTCGGAAGGGCGCCCGCCTCGATCAAGTTCACTATGGAGTTCGGCGAGGCGGTTCCGGAGACCTTCCCGAGCGTCCCCTTAACCTGCCTCCAGATCAGGCTAGTATTCCCGCTCTTCGAGTTGTAGATCACCCCCAGAACCTCGTACGCCTTAACGAACCTTATCTCCCTCACCTCGCCTAGGTTAAGCTTCGAGAGGGCCTCCACGTAGATCCTCCCGGGATTCGCGTCCCTCTCGGGGAAGATGGAGGGGTCCTTCAGATACCCTCTCGGGATGAAGGAGTAGCAGGTGTTCAGTATTACGAACCTCCTGAACTTCTCCAGCGTCGTCCTGATCTCTATCTCCACCACCAGCGGCCACCGTCCTCGGCCAGCCCCAAGAATAAAAACCTCCAAGATCTTAAATAACCTTTATCCCCCCGGGGAGAGGCGGGCTGGAAAGCCGTCCGGAGGGATTTCGAGCGGGCTACCGCGGTATTTCCTCGAGTATCCGGGATCGCCTCCTGCGAAATATTCCTTAAATGCTTGGGAGGGGGTTAGCCGGGCTGGAGAGGATGGGAGAGGCTGCGGAGAAGCTTCGGGAGGCGGCCAAGCCCGCGGGCACCTACATCCGGGAGGTCATTCTAGAGAACTTCATGAGCCATGAGTATTCCAGGATACCGCTCAAGCCCGGGATGAACGTTATTACCGGGCCCAACGGCGCCGGCAAGTCCTCGATCCTCCTAGGGATAGCCGTGGCCCTAGGCCAGACCTACACCGATAGAGCCGAGAAGCTGAGCGACCTAATCCGGAGGGGCGAGAAGGCCGCGAGGATAACCGTGATCTTCGATAACCGCGAGGTCGATGGGGGGAGGCCGATACCGTGGCTCAGCTCGGATCAGCTCGTCATCACCCGGTATCTCAAGAAGACCGGGGAATACTGGCATTACGTTAACAACAGGCTTAAGACCAAGGCCGAGGTCGAGCACCTGCTCCGGAGGCTCGGGATAAACCCGAACAACATGCTGATCATAATGCACCAGAACATGATCGAGGAGTTCGCGGCGAGAAATAACGTCGAGAAGCTTAGGATGGTGGAGGACGCCGTCGGGGCGTCCCAATTCAGGCGGAGGATAATCGAGGCCGAGGCGAAGCTCCGGGACATCCAGACTCGGGAGAAGACGTTGAGGAGGGCTCTAGAGGAGGCGAAGGCCGCGGTCGAATACTGGAGGGAGCAGTATGAGAAGCTTTTAACGAGGAAGAAGCTCGAGGAGGAGAAGCGGAAGCTCGAGCTCGAATACGCTTGGGCTCTAGTCTCCGAGGCCGAGGCGTCGGTGAATAGGGTTAGGGAGAGGATAGACGCCCTCCTACTCGAAGAAAAGAAGCTTCTAAGCGAGATAGAGTTCCATGAAGCCGAGGTGGGTAGGATTAGGAGAAGCCTGCTAGACTTGATAGAGGCCGTTAAGCGCGGAGAGCTGGTGAACCTAGAGGGGTTCGAGAGGGATCTGGACGTTCTCCTGGATGAGAAGGGGGCTGCCGAGGTCGCGAGATACAGGCTTCAAGTCAACCGATCCGAGCAGAAGAGGCTGGGCTACGAGCTTAGAAGGCTTGAAAAAGATCTCTCGGAGAAGTTTAGAAGCGCGGCCGCCCTCGGCGAGAGGGTCGAGACGAGGAGGAAGCCCTCCGAGGTCTTGGAAGATTTGAAGGCGATGTCTCTGAAGATCGCCTCGCTCGGCGAGGTTCTCGAGGAAGCCGAAGACATGTACGTAATCGCCGATTCGAGGTATCGGGAGACCGAGCAGAAGTTCATGGAGGTTGAGGAGAATCTTAAGAAAGCCTTGGAGGAGGTGGAGTATAGGAAGGAGCTTTGGAGAAAGTTTCTCAGAGACTTAGTTAAGGAGGTTGAGCCCCAGTTCGACGCGATCCTCTCGAACGTCGGCGGAAGAGGAAGGATAGTCCTGAGGAATCTCGAAGACCCGGAGAGAGCTAGCATAGAGCTCCACGTCGGCTTCAGGGGGGCGGAGCCCGTTCTACTAGACGCTCAAACCCATAGCGGGGGAGAGAGGATCGTCGGAACCCTAGCATTCCTCCTAGCCCTCCAGAAGTACGTCAAGTCTCCGTTCAGGGCCGTCGACGAGTTCGACGTCCACCTAGACCCTCTCAACAGGGAGAGGATGATAAAGCTCCTCCTAAACGTCGCTAGGGGCGAGGCGAGGACGCAGTATATCTTGATAACGCCCGGCAAGATGCCCGTCTCCGAGGACATGAACATAATCCTAGTTCAGTCGATCCGCGGGAAGAGCAGGATAACGACGGTGGAATGAGGGGTTGCCGACGACGCGATGAGCTTGAAGGCGCGCCGCGGGAGACGGTAAAACCGGAATCCCGGACCTCGGAGTACCGGGGGAGGGTTATGGATCTTTGGGAGATATACCTTAAATCGGGGATGCTATGGTGTAGCGTCGGGCGAGGATGAGGAAGGTCGAGGTCTCGAGGGATGAGCTTGAGAAGGTTATAAGGATATGCGAGAATATC
>JAPDJZ010000162.1 GCA_029258815.1 archaeon | reverse complement strand
GCCTTTAGAGGATCTAAAGACTAGGCGATGCGAGCTTTACTGCGGGTATAGGGGCTCCTTGATCGAGGAATTGAGCGGGGAGCCGCCGTGCGATGAATGCTGGAGGGCTGAGATCGTGAACGGGATCCTGTTCTGCGAGGGGTGCGGCCGATGGTATCCGATCATCGACGAGATCCCGAGAATGCTCCCGGACGATCTGAGAGATAGGAATGAGGACGTGAGGTTTCTCGCGGCTTGGAGAGCTAGGATACCCGAGCGGATTCTGAGGGAGGGCAAGCCTTTTAGCCTGCCCGGCTAGCGAGTTTCAGTAAAGTTTTTAACGCCCTTGCTGGGGTCTTAGCCTTGTGCGAGGTGAGTAGATGAGCGAAGCATCCGAAGCGGTTATCCTCGTTGGAAGAAAGCCGACGATGAATTACGTTCTGGCGACGACCATGCCCCTCGCCGAGGGGAAGAGGGTCGTTCTAAAGGCTCGCGGAAGAGCGATAAGCAAGGCCGTCGACGTGGCCCAGGTCGTTACGAGGAGGTTCATGCAGGACGCCGAGATCGAGAACGTGAACATCGGAACCGAGGAGGGCAGGGTTGGTCAGGACGGGAGGCCGAGGAGCGTCAGCACCATCGAGATAACCATAGCGCCGAAGAAGGGGTCGAAGAAGAAGTAAACCTCTCACCCCTCAAACCAATTTTATCCCTCCGGCTAGCAGACGCCCTAATATACCGCGTTCAGAACCCTTCTCCATGGAGTATGTATAAGATCGTGGATGAGGAATTTGTGAAGAGCTGCGTTAAGCCTAGGCGGATGGACTCTCATAAGGGCGAGAACGGCGTGGTTCTGGTCGTCGGCGGGGGCTGGATGTATCACGGAGCGCCCTTCCTAGCGGCCATGGCGGCTCTGAGATGCGGGGTCGACCTGGCCTACATCGCGGCCCCGGAGAAGATCGTCCCCTCGATCAGGGCCCTCTCGCCGGCGATAATAGCGATACCCCTAACGGATCTAAAGCTTACGAAGGGGGCGGCGAGGAGGGTTCTAAAACTTCTCCCGAAGGTTGATTCGATTATAATTGGGCCGGGGCTCGAGGCCGGGAGCGAGCCGGGTATAGAGCTCGTCGTCGACGAGGCCGGAGCCTTGGGGAAGGGCATGGTTCTGGATGCTGGCTCGCTTTATCCCGGGGTCCTCGATCACGTTCGCGGGAGGAGGGCCGTCCTAACGCCGCATGCGGGGGAGTTTAGAAGGGTTTTCGGAGCCGAGCCTCCCCGGGACTTGGAGGGGCGCGTTAAGCTCGTTATGGAGCACGCCGAGAGAAGCCGGGTAACGATCCTCCTTAAGGGGAGGAGGGACGTGATCTCGAACGGGGTCGAGGCGGCGGTTAACGAGACCGGGACCCCTGCCATGACCGCCGGCGGGACGGGGGACGTGCTATCGGGCTTGGTCGCGGCCTTTCTAGCGTGGGGGGTCGAGCCGTTTGGGGCGGCGGCGTCCGCGGCGTGGATCAACGGCAAATGCGGGGAGCTCGCGGCCGAGAAGCTCGGGCTACACATAATAGCGACGGATCTAATAGAGATGATACCTAGGGTGATGAAGAGGTTCGACAGGGTCGAGGAGTGAGCTCGGCTTGATCGAGGATCCGATAAACGCGGCGAGGATAGCGATTCTCGCATCCGGCCTCCTCTACGCCTCCTACGAGGACTGGACCGTAAGGGAGGTGAACGACCTAGTCTGGATTCTCTGCGGGGCGGCCGCCGGAGCGCTGACGATCGTGAACCTCGCCTATGGCTGGGATCCCGGGCTTGCGACCCTACTAGCCATCTCGATAGGGCTATCGGTGGGCCTCGCCTTCGCCTTCTACTTCCTAGGACTATATGGCGGAGCTGACGCTAAGGCGATAGCTCTGGTATCGGTCGGCCTCCCGCTCTACTATCCCCCGGCCCGGCTCCACCCCTTCACCGGCCTAGCGACGCTCTCGAACGGCTTAATCCTATCCCTCGGCCTCCTCCTAGTATTCCTCTTCTGGAACCTCGTAGCTCTAGCGAGGGGAGAAAAAATATTCGAGGGATTTGAGCACGAGGGCAGGCTTCGAAAGCTGGCGGCTATGTTCCTCGGGATAAGGGCTCGAGACGCTAGGCGCAGGAAATTCTGGTTCCCGCTCGAGGCTGAGAGGGACGGGAAGAGATTCTTCGATTTCAAGCTTCTAAGCTTAGAGCTCGAGGAACTCGATCGAGACGACTGCTGGATAACCCCCGGGATCCCGCTCCTAATCTTCATCACGGCGGGGTTCCTAACCTACGTCTTCGTGGGAGACATTCTCGAGATCCTTCTAAAGCTCCTTCTCTAATCCGCGCCGAGCCTCCTCAAGGTCTCCAAGATCTCCCGATCGAGGGGCTTATGCCTCCTCCTTCTCCTCCGGCCGACGATGTAGGGGCCCACGCTGCTGTATGCCCTCTCCGCGAGCTCATCCCCCTCGCCCCTCTCAAACCTCCGCCAAGAATCCGGATAATGTCTATACGATCTCGGATCAGCCCAATCTAGGCGGAATTCCTCAACCCGCTCGGGCGGCGCGCATACGGCAACTCGATCAACGCTCCGATGAAGCGAGAGCGGCGTCGTGAAGACGCGTTGAACGTCGATCTTATTCTCGACCCTAACCCCGCCTCCCGGCTCCACCCTCCTAACCACGTACTCAGTAACCGAGTAGGCTACGTCGAGCGGATCGATTTTCCCTAAAACGTCCTCGCTGAAGGCGTTGGGGTTTATCTGAACGTGCGCCCCCCGCCCGCTCCACTTGAAGAAGACCGACCTCGCAACCCCGCATCTCTCCAGAACGTCCAGAATCTCCAAGGCCTTCCCAAGGACCTTCCTCCAGTCGCCGTCCAGAGAGTCTATATCCCACACCGGGGCCGATCGGATGATGTTCGACCTATCGGCTACGTCCCAGCGGCTTTCAAGCCTCCGATATAGGTGGGCCGTGGCGTAGAACGCCCTAGGCTTAAACTCGGAGAATTTCTTGATGATCCCGAGCACGTCATCCTCGCCGCTTATCGTTAAAGGCTTCTTCCCCCGGTATCTTATCATCATGGGCAGCCCGCGCCCATCCCTCTCCACGCAGTGGACGGCCACCCACCTGCCCCGAGAATACTCCGCTATCTCCCTCCTAACCTCGGGCCTCGAATAATGCTCTCTTACCAGATCCCAGCTCATAGGATGTCCTCGGACCTCCGCTTAGCCTCTAGAATCCTTCTCACGACTTCGGGCGGCAGCTTGTAGTCTTCAACCCTGCGCTGGGCTCTTCCCAAGACCACCAGCCCCACCCCCGGCCTGATGTCTATCTCGTGGAGGTATCTGCTGTGGTTCGTCTGCCTCATCTTCTCTATGACGACGAAGCGCTTCAGCTCGCCTCCTCTGAGAACTCGCCTAAACCTTATGATCCCGTCCGCGATGTGCTCGATCCCCCATCCGAAGCTCTCGGCGGTCGTTATCGCGTATTGGCTTACGGCGAGGATCGTGAAGTTCCACTTCGATAGAACCTTCTTGAGGTAGTAGCTGTATCTCCGAGCCATGGCGGGCTTATCGAGCCAGAAGGCTGAGAGCGAGTCTATCGCGACCCTAGCCCTCCCGTAGCCCAGCCTCCTCTTCGCCTCGATCACCTTGCTGACCAAGGCCTCCATGTCGAGCGAGTTCAGGCTCCACCTATCCTCCCTACCCATGAGAGCGTCGATGACTATCAGCCTCCCCTCCTCGATAGCCTTCTCGAAATCCATGTTAAACTGGGCGGCCTGCTTGATTATCGACTCCCGGCTCTCCTCCGTCGTAACGTAGATGCATTTATCGCCGTCGAGCACGCCCTGATGGATGAAGTGGATCGAGAAGATCGTCTTCCCGCATCCCGGCTCGCCAGTAACCGCGACCAAGAAGCCCTCGGGTATCCCTCCCTCCAGAAGCTTATCGATTCCATCGACCCCGGTTCCAAGGCGTTGAACGGCCTCGCTCAACTTCCCCACCTAAAGCTGGAGCAGCCGGAGAATAAGGGTTTGAGCTCCTCGGCGTCGGGAAACCCGCGAACCTCGAGCGCGATCCCGGCTTGGCCATGGATGCCTCGACGAGCCCGAGGTGGTGATGGGCCGCCTAAACATTTTTGCTTGAGCTCGTGAGGGGAAACTTTAAAATAAAATCCGCGACCAGAACATTCTGCTGGGAGGGTAATAGCTTTGAAGGACTCTCCTAGAAGCGGGCTCCTTATCCGGTTGATCGTGATCGCGGCGGTCCTCGGGATACTCTCGGTCGGGATGGCTCAGAAGGTCGTGGTCGTAACCACCACCACGGTCATAACGCTGCCGGGAACCACCAAGACGACAGTTATCAAGAAGCCCGGAACCACCGGCGTCATAACCGTAGTTCACGGAGGCTATAGATTCGTATATGCCGAGATGAGGCCGGATCAGGAATGCGTGATAGTGATCGAGGGGGAGCCGAAGACCGTTATGACGATACCCGGCATGAGCTTCCCCGGAGTCACCACGGCGTACACTATCCCCGCGACGGTTTACGAGACCACGATAACCCGGGTTGAGGGCGGATCGACCGTAACGACGACGGGAATGGACCTTGTAACCGTGAAGACGACGATGAAGATGGGCCCCGTCACCACCGTGATAGCGATGCCCATCCCCATCTACGGGACGATAAAGGAGTATTGTAAGCGGATAACGGTTACGATAATCAATCGCTTCGAGGCGAGCGAGCCCACGACCATAGTGTTAGCGCTCCCGGGGGTCACCTTCAAGGGGACCGTGGTTACGATGCCGCCTCTCCCGATCACCGGTCGGGTAACCGCCACGAAGACGACTACCAAGCCCGGAACGACCTATACGACGACCATGGAGATGGCTGGCGTAACGTCTGTCAAGACCGTGAAGGAGCCCGGGACGACCATGACGAAAACGATCGTAGTCCCCGGGAAGACGATAACCAAGAAGACCGTCTACACGACCACGCTGAGCGGGCCGCCTAAGCCCACTAAGCCCCCGAAGCCGACGAAGACAAAGCCTCCGAAACCGCACGAGACCGTAACCTCGGAGACGACGACGGCCGCCGCGTTCGGAGGTCTTACGACCATGATGTTGCTGATCGCCGCGATCGCGGTGGCCGCGGTCATCGCCGTAGTAGTAGCCTTCCTAGTCCGGCGGCCGAGATCCCCGGGAACATGAGGCTCGAGAGTGTTGGCTGATGAGCCGCGCGGCCGCCGCGATCCTAGCCGTAGCCCTTATAATCCTAGGGGGGATAGCCGCAGTATATCTCCTGCCGATCATCGAGCAAAAGCCATCGACCACGACGAGCCCCATTAAGCCGACAAAGATTGAGAAAACATCTAAGACTGAGTTGAGTAAGAAGCCGCCAACCCCCCCTAAATCCCCGAAAACAACTAAGATCGAAACTCGTGAAACGACTCAAGCGCCCTCGAAGACTACAAGTTCGAAGACCTCGAAAAGCACCGAATCCCCGATATCCCTTCCATTTCCGTATATCTACGAGAAGCCCGAGGACTGGAACGGAAAATGCATAATCTTCGTCCACGGCATGGGGCGGGATAAATCCGTCTGGAGAAGGGATATGGACGAGTTCAAGAAATACGGCTACTGCGTCTTCGCATTCGACCTACCCCATCACGGCGAGAGGGGGAGATACAACCCCACCTACTTCTACGAGGTCGTTAAACGCGGATCCGAGGAGGTGCTCCTAGCCGAGGAGTTCCTGAGGGTGGATGGAGCCCAAGAGGTTTACCTGATCTCGAGGAGCTTGGGAAGCATAGTCTCCGGGGTTGCCCTCGGGGAGAGCGGGATAGAGAAAGCCGCCCTCCTCCTCGCCTCGGCGAATCTAAGCTACGTCCTATCCGGGGTCAAGCCCAAGACGGAGAAGGAGCACGCGGCGATACAGGAGCTTCTAAGCGAGCCCGAGAAGCTTAAGGAGATCGATCCGCTATACCATCTTCCAGGCTATGAGGGGATGATCCAGTTCCACTGCGGTAAGAAGGATCAGCTCCTTCCACCTGAATCCTGTATCATGGCCTACGACGCCGCCTCGTCGGCGAAGAGCCGTAAGCTGATATGGCATGACCTCGGCCACAGAATGCCCCTCGAGGAGTACTTCGACTACGTTTTAGCCTTCTTTGAAGGGGGGCCCGCCAAGCGCTCCGAGAGCAGGCTCCTCGCCCTAGTCGAGATACCCGAGAGCTGCGGTAATGGCGTATGCGACCTCGGAGAGGATTGGAGAAGCTGCCCATACGACTGCATAGGCAGGAGGCTGCTGGTCGCGTTCCAGCTCCACATCGAGGAATTACCCGGCCATTCTCCATACTATAACGAGAGTAGGGATGTCTTCATGGAGTATGCCGATACCTTGGATAGGCTCGCGAAGATCTTCGAGAAGCACGGCGCAAAGCTCTCGATTCAAACCGAGAAGCATTTCGCGGAAGCCGACGTGAAGTTCGGCAGATTCATTCTGAGAGAGCTCGAGGAGAGGGGTCATGGGGTCGGGGTTCAAAGCCATCTAGGCCACCATATAAAGGAGCTTGGGCTTGAAACAGACGAGGAAAAACTCCAATACAACTTGGAGGTTAAGCGGATCGTGGCCGAAGCTCTCGGCCGCGAGCCGACGAACCTAGGCGGGGGATTCGAGCTGGAGAACGTTAGCATGTTGGGAGTGTGCCCCGGATGCCTGGGCTTCGTATCGATGACGGCCCTCGAGAAGCCATACTACCATCAAACCAAGACTCCTCCGACCAAGCTCCAGCCTTGGATCCTCCCGGCGGTTCAGATGATAAACCTCGGAACCGGCGAATGGCTTAACCACGACGAATCGGGGACGATAGTCTATATCCCGGGATGGTATAAGGCCGAGAGCTTCGAGGTGGACTGCCGCAAAAACCCCGACTGCTTCGCCGAGGCTAGGAGATCCCTTCAAGAAGCCTTGAAGGACATGAAGCCCGGAATGGTGAACACGTGGTATGCGAGTTCCCACCTCTACCAATGCGGGTCCGGAGCCGAGGTCGATAAGGTTCTCGAGGCATATGACGAGTGGCTTGAGGAGCTTGAGCCGCTCATGGAGAAGGGCGCGGTGGAGTTCCTAACCTTCGACGAGATAGCCGAGATATATCTTCGATGGGAGAAGGCGCGGCAGCTTGCGGCCGGCTAAAATCCCCCTCAAACCACATTTTTCTCGATTTGCCATTACCCGGGATCCCGAAATAGAGTTAAAATTGAACGATTTTCACAAGATCGATTTGGAGGTCTCGAGTTGGGCTTAGCTTCGAGGAGTAGGCCTCCAGTTCAGCTGGCTATAATCGCGATAGTCCTCGGCTTCTTCTCCGTCGGGATCGCCCAGCAGGTTAAGGTTGTGACCACGACGACTGTAATAACGATACCCGGAACGACCGAGGTCGTTACCGTTACGAAGCCTGGAACCACCGGCGCCGCGACCGTGGTACAGGGCGGATACAAGTTCATCTATGTCGAGATGAGGCCGGATCAGGAGTGCGTCGTAGTCGTCGAGGGGGAGCCGAAGACCGTCGTAACGATTCCGGGCGTAAGCTTCCCGGGAGTGACAACGGTCTTCACGATACCGAAGACGGTTTACGAAACGACTTTAACTCGGATTGAGGGGGGAACGACGGAGACCAGAACCGGCGTCGAATACCTAACCCTGGCGACCACGGCGACTATGGGGCCCGTGACCACGGTGATAGCGATACCCATGCCCGTCTACGGGGTAATAAAAGAGTACTGCGAGCAGATAACCGTAGTCATGGTTAACAGGTTTGAAGCGAGCGAGCCCATGACCCAGACGATCGCGATACCCGGCTTCACCCACGAGGGGACGGTCATGACCATCCCGACGATGCCCTTTACGACGGCTTTAACCGCCACGAAAACGGTCACAAAGTCCGGAACGACGTACACGACCACGATCGAGAATCCCGGCACGACGATAATCACCACCGTAAGCGCGCCCGGAGCAACCACGGTAACCACGATAATCTCTCCTGCCCGGACGATAACCAAGACGATAATCTACACGACGACTCTGAGCGGAACCAAATCCACGACCAAGACCGCCGGGTCCGAAACCACGACAACTGCTTCCCCGACATCTACGAAGCCGGCAACGGGAGTTGGCGGAAGAATGGGCTTCGACATCTTCTCCATGCTAACGGTTGTGATAGTGGCGGCCATGGTGGCCGCGGCCATAGCGGCGATAGCGGCTTTGATCACTAAAAGACCTAGAAGCCTTTAAGCCTTTCAATCTCCTTTTTCACGGCGTTGTAGCCGGACTTGCTCGCGATCCCGGCGAGGTAGCCGGCGGCGGCTAGGGCGTCGAAGCGGTCGACTTTCCTCGAGATTAGGGCTAGGGCCGCGGCGATAAGCGTATTTAGCCCGGTCTCGTTTAGAGGTCTATCTATCCAGCTAAG
>JAPDJZ010000126.1 GCA_029258815.1 archaeon | reverse complement strand
AATTTACTAGTGCCCCGGGTGGGATTCGAACCCACGACAACCCGGTCTTCAGCCGGGCGCTCTCCCTCTGAGCTACCGGGGCATCAATACCCATTTTTTGGAAATGGGCTTGGGTTCTTAAAAAGGTTCTTTCCGGATATCGGGTCCCGGGTAAATATCCGTCGATCTTCGCGGGATATACTCTAGCCCCGCCTCTCGATGAAGGTATAAATGAGGGGCTGCGTAGCTTAGAATATGCCCGAGGAAAAGGTGGATCTTGGGGCGGGCGGGTTTAAGCTCGCGGCTTTCGCGGTTATTCTGCTGCTTTTCCTCGCCGCTTTCTCCGCCGCTCCGGCTGGGGCTGAGGAGGCTAAGCGGAAGCTCGTCGTTCGAGCGGTTTTCCAGACTCCCGTAAGCGAGCCTTGGGACGGCGCCATTCATCAGGCGATCCTCGCGGTCGCGGAGGAGTATAGGGCCAAGGGGATCGAGGTCGATTACCAGTTCGTCGATAGGAAGAGCGATCCGAAGGAGTTCGAGCTCGCCCTCCGGGACGCCGCCAGGGTCGCCGACGTAGTCTTCCTAGACGCGTTCCTTAAGGAGGATATCGCTAGGAGGGTGGCCAAAGATTTCCCGGACGTAGCCTTCGCGGCGGGAAGCGAGTATTCCCCGACCCCGCCGAACTTCGCGGTCTTCGATAATTGGCTTCATCAGCCGGCCTTCCTAGCGGGGCTCATCGCCGGGAAGATTACGAAGACGAATAAGGTCGGGGTCGTCGCCGCCATGCCGATAAACGAGGTGAATAGGATCGTTAACGCCTTCATCCATGGGGCTAAAACCGCTAACCCGAAGGTCGAGGTCATGGTCGTCTACCTGCTGGGGAACATCCCACCGGGCGAGTCCCCGTGGTATCATCCGGCTACGGCCAAGAAGCTCGCTAAAACCCTGATCGATAACGGGGTCGACGTGATCTTCGCCGAGAGGGTTGGGGCTGAGGAGGCCGCCAAGGAGGCTTACGCCCAGGGTAAGAAGGTCTGGGTTATAGGGAATATGGCCGACCAGTATTCTAGGGCGCCGGAGGTTACGATCACGAGCTTGGTATGGGATATGAGACCGACGGTTAGGGTGGTCTTCGAGCGGGTTCTGAGAGGAACCTTCACGGCGGATAACCTCGGAACCTATTCTTGGATGAGCTTTAACGGATCGTATCTCGCGCCCTTCCACCACTTCGGCGAGCCCAGCCCGCCGCTTAACGACGAGATCCTAGCCATGGTATCGGAGTGGGAGGAGAAGATTAGAACGGGAATGACCTGGATCCCGATAATCGAGCTTCCGCCGGAGCAGGTTTGGCCGGAGCTTCAGCAGGCCGAGAGGCCCGCGGCCGCGCCCTCGAACATCTTCGAGACCCTGAGCTACGTATTGGCGATTATAGTGGTTATCGAGGCAATCGCTATAATCTACCTAGCTAGGAGGCGTGCGGCGAGAAAGGCTTAGCCGGCTCGGTGAGCTAGATGAGCGCCGCGGTCAGGCTTAGAGGTGTGAGGAAGCGGTTCGTCGGAGGGGTTACGGCCTTAGATGACGTCAGCTTGGAGCTAGAGCGCGGGAGGGTTTACGGGCTCGTAGGGCCTAACGGCGCCGGGAAATCCACGCTAACCAACGTCATCTCCGGCTATCTAATGCCTGACCGCGGCGAGGTTTACGTTAACGGCGTTAAGGTTCTCGAATATCATCAGGCGGTCGTGGAGGCCGGGGTCGTTAGGGTCGAGCAGCATCCGAGCCTCGCCCCAGGCCTCACCCTCCTAGAGCATCTAGCCCTCCTCTATCCGACCATAATTCCCCGTTTCGAGGTCGTTGAGGGAATCGCCGAGGAGGTCGCCGGAGAGCTTGAGGTCGAGCTCGACCTGCGTCAGCCCGTCGAGAAGCTTCCGATAAGCCAGCTTAGAGCCTTTGAGATCGTTAAAGCCCTCATCCTCTGCGAGCTATTGTGGAGGGCTGGGAGATCTCCCGTCCTGATTCTGGATGAATGCACGGCTTATCTCCCGCTTCAGCAGAAGCAGAGGCTTCAAGCCTACTTGAGGAGGCTCGCTAGACGGGGCTATACGGTGATCGTTATCTCCCACGATCTGCCGGAGGTCTTGGAGCTCGCGGACGAGATCCTCGTAATGTCGGGCGGGAGGATAATCTTGAAGGCGGAGGCCGGGCGGGTCGAGATCGAGGAATTGATGAGGAAGATGTTCGAGGAGGTTCCGGCCTTCGAGTTCTCCGGGGAGCGCGGCTTAGGGGCCGGCGAGGAAGCGGTCTTGAAGATCGAGAATCTCTCGGTCCGCGATGATCGAGGCGAGGTCGCGATTAGAGGGCTGTGGCTCGAGGTTCTCGAGGGAGAGGTTCACGGGATCGCCGCTATACCGGGGACCGGGGAGAAGGAGCTCGCCGAGTGCATCTACGGCGTTAGGAGACCTGAGTCGGGGAGGATAATGCTCTTCGGCGAGGACGTTACCGGTCTAGGGGTTTCGGAGATTCGCAGGAGGGGGGTTGGCTTCCTATCCGACGACCGGATACTGGATGGCCTCGTAAGGGAGGCGAGCATAGAGGATAACCTAACGATCGGGAGCGAGCGGCTCTTCTCGCGCGGCCTCCTGCTAGATCCCGAGAAGCGAAGGAGGATCGCCTAAAAGCTCGTCGAGGAATACGGGATAGTCTTGAAGAACTTTAGGGATCCCGTTGAGACGCTTTCCGGGGGGAATATGCAGCGGGCCTACATCGGGAGGATCCTCGGCAGGTTGGATAGGCTTCTGATAGCCCTCCACCCGACGGTCGGTCTCGATCCGAGGGGGGTTAAGCTCTTCTTCGAGAAGGTCTTCGAGCGGAGGAGGAGGGGCTTGACGACGATGATATTCTCGCCGAACGTGAAGGAGCTGCTGGCGGTGTGCGATCGGGTCTCCGTGTACGCCGGCGGGAGGATTCTGGGAACCTACCGGCCCTCCGAGATAACGGTTGAGAAGCTCGGAATGATGTTAAGCGGGTTGATCCAAGTTGCTTGAGCTAAGCCTTCAGCGTAGGGAGCCGCTGCCCCTCGCGCTGAGGCTGAGCCTGCCAGTAATAGCCGTAGCCCTCGCCATCCTAACGTCCTCGATCTACGTTCTGATAGCCGGCGGGGATCTGGCATCCGTATACTACTACCTCCTAACGTGGCCCTTCGAGAATCCGGCCGAGATACTTGTAACCGCGGCCCCCCTGATAATGCTAGCCTTCTCGGTTCTCGTGGCTTTCAGGGCTAGATTCTGGAATCTTGGACCGCACGGCCAGTTCATCGTCGGCGGATTGATCGCGGCTTATCTCGGCGTTCAGCTGAAGCATCTACCACCCCAGCTACTGATCCCGCTGATCTTCGCGGTCGCGTGGCTCGGCGGCGCCGCGGTCTGCCTAACGAGCTGGTGGCTTAAGGTCTATCGGAATCAGGACGAGGTTTTAACGACCCTCCTAATCTGGAGCGCGATCCTCCAGATCTGCGCCGGGCTCCTCACGGGCCCCATGAGATCTCCCTACACGACCTACCCCCAGTCCGAGGAGATCGGGGTCAACGCGAAGCTTCCGGTACTCGTTCCCGGGACTAGGCTTCACCTCGGGGTTCTCATACCGTTCGCGGTTCTCGGCGTCCTCTGGCTCACGCTGAATAGGACCATTCTAAGGGATTGGATAGTCGCGGCCACGGCTCCTAGGGTCGCCGAGCTCGAGGGGTTCAGCGTTTCGAAGATCTACTTCTGGGTCTCCTTCATAAGCGGCGGGCTAGCGGGGCTCGCGGGAGCGTGCGAGGTTACGGGAATACTCTACTACATGACGCCCTTCGTGGGCCCGAACTACGGGCTGATAGCCCTGGCGATAGCCATGCTCGGAGGCCTCGACCCCATCGGGGCCGCCGCGGCCGGGATCTTCTTCAGCATCCTGATAAACGGCGCGAACGCCATGAGCTGGAGCACCGGGGTCCCATCCTTCCTATCCGATCTGATCCAAGCCCAGACCCTGATACTCTTCCTAATCGTCGGAGTCCTCGGAAGCTACAGGGTTATCGTTAGGTTCGGTAGGCGGGCGAAGCCTGAAGCCCTTCTAGCGGATGGCTCGGGAGGCGGCTTCACCCCGAGGCTGGCTGGAATTAATTTAAGGGTCGTTCTCGAGAGGTTTAAGATTCCGGCCCTCGGCTTGATATTCCTCATCGCGGCCTCGTTCGCGTTAAGCCCGATAGCCGGCGGAACATACGCCGAGATGATGATCTCGAGCATTCTCGGCCTCACCCTAGTGTCCGCTGTTCCGATAATCTTCGCGGCCCTCGGCGAGATGCTGATCGAGAAGACGGGAGTCGTTAACCTCGGGATCCTCGGGATAATGATAGCGGGAGCCGGCTGGGGGTTCATGGCCGCATACCTCTCCGGAAGCGTGCTGATCGGCGTCCTAGCCGCCGCCGCGGTCGGAGCCCTCTTCGGGCTCCTCCACGCCCTCCTAGTCGTAAGCCTCGGAAACCAGCAGCACATCGCGGGGATAGCGATAACCTTCTACGCGATGAACCTAACCTACTTCATCCACCGGGTCCTGATAGGATCGCCCCTCGTCGAGCCCACGGTTCCGGCCACCCCGAGCCTTAAGCTTGGCTTCTTGGGAGATCTGCCCTTCATAGGCCCGCTCTTCGATCAGAGCATCTACGTCTACGTCGGCGCGTATCTCCTCCCGATCCTCATAGCCCTAATCCTCGCCAAGACTCGGTGGGGGCTCATGGTTAGGGCCGTCGGCGATAACCCGAAGGCGGCCGACTCGTCTCTGGTTAGGGTTCACGCGACGAGATACTACGCGATAATCTTCGGCTCCATGCTCATGGCGGTCGGGGGAGCCTTCTACTCCCTGATAGATCTCAGATCCTTCAACCTGAACGTCGGAGGCGAGTGGAGCTGGATAGCCATGGCCCTAGTAGTCCTCGGAAACTGGAACCCCTTCTGGATCTGGGCCGCCTGCATCTTCTTCGGATTCCTCACGGCCCTCCAGTCCTGGCTCGTAACCGTAGTCCAGCTTCCATACCAGTTCTTCCAATCGATACCCTACATCCTAACCGTGGCGCTATCGGCGATCCTCGGCAAGAGGGTTAGACCTCCGAAAGCCTTCCTCAAGCCATACTTCAGAGAGTAGAAGAGGTTTTCGCGAAATCCTCCGCGAGCGCGATGAGCTTCTCGATGTCTTCTCGAGTATGCGACACCGAGATGAATAGGTGGGGGTTTTCCCGAGTTAGGTAGACGACCCCGTTATCGAGCATGTGTTTGAAGAAGCTTCTCGCGAGCTTGAGATCTCTGTTTAGCTGAGCGTATCTCGCGTCCCTAGGCTTCTCCGGCGTGAAGTGTATCCCTATCATGGATCCCAGCCCGGTCGTGTATCCGGTTAAGCCATGCTTCTCGAAGGCCTCCTCTATCCCTCTCCTAGCCCTCTCGCCGAGTTCATTTATCTTCCGATATATCTCGGGGTTCTCGTTAAGATCCCTGAGGAGCGTGTATCCCGCTCTAGTCGTTATCGGGTTCGCGGCGAAGGTTCCCCCTTGGAAAACCCGTTTACGAGGATCCGGGCGCTTCAGCTGATCCAGAAGCTCCATAACGTCTCTCCTCCCTCCGAACCCCCCGACCGGAAACCCTCCTCCGAGAATCTTCCCTAGAATTGTTAGATCCGGCTTCACGCCGTATACCTGCTGGGCTCCTCCGAGGGAGAGCCTGAATCCCGTGATCACCTCATCGAATATTAGGAGGGCGTCGAGCTCGTCGCATAGCTCCCTCAAGCCCTTGAGGAATTCGGGTTCGGCCGGGATCGCTCCGCCGGCTCCGAGAACAGGCTCGACCACGATCGCCGCGAGGTCTAGGCTCCTTACCAGCCTCCGAATGCCCTCGAGATCGTTGTATGGCAGGATCACCGTATATTTCAGGGACTCCGGGAGGATTCCGAGGCTTCCGGGTAGATCGTAGGGGGGGTTAACGCCTAGATGGAGGCAGTCGTAGCTCCCGTGCCAGCCTCCCTCGAACTTCCCGACGAACCTCTTCCCGGTGTAGGCCCTCGCAAGCCTTATCGAGTACATGGCCGCCTCGGTTCCGCTATTCGTAAACCTTAGAAGCTCTATGCTCCTCATCATCCTCGACACCTGCTCGGCCAGCCTAACCTCCCACTCGTGGGGGAAGCCCACGTGGCCGTATTTCTCGAGCTGGTTCTTAACGGCCTCGATCACGGGCCTATAGCCGTGGCCCATTATCAGAGCTCCATGACCCATCCAGTAATCCGTGTACGCGTTTCCGTCTAGATCCCAGATCCTCTGACCCTCGGCCCTCGATACGTAGATCGGATACGGGTCGAAGTATCTTATGGAGTAGGAGACGCCTCCGGGCAGGACGCTCTTAGCCCGCTCGAATAAGATCTTCGACGAAGGGGTCTTCTCGACGAACCTCGCTCCACACATCAGCGAATAACCCCTTCGGAGACCCATAAAAGGTCTTGGAAGGCCGAGGGGGGAGGAGCGCCGGGCGTCAGCCCAGCCAAGCCATCTCATCGAGGATCGAGCGGTTCGTGGCCTCCTCATCCCCCGGCGAGATTTGAGTGGGCCGGGTGGGAGTCGAACCCACGACCTCCGCCGCGTCAGGGCGGCGTCATAGCCACTAGACTACCGGCCCGAGGATTATCGGAGCAGTTCTAGGATTTATGCTTTGTCGATTCGATCGGCTCGAAATCTTCCATTCTTGGTGGGTCTGGGTCTTTAGTGGAGCGGCGGCTCGCGGAGAGCGTTAAGGTTTTTCAGTAATCAGATGCTTCACGCTTTTTGGGGGGCTATTTCATGTTGCTGAGGCTTCCTTATGGGGAGGGGGTTATCGAGCTGGAGGTCGAGGGGGCGGAGGTTCTGGAGGCTCGTGGGATGCCTGCCGTTAGATCCGTTGGGAGGGAGCTTGAGAGAAGCTTGGACGACCCCATCTCCAGCCCGAGCTTAGGAGCGGTCCTAAGCGGCTCTAGGAGGGCTCTGCTCATAGTCCCCGATAATACTAGGGCCTTTCCGGCCAGGAGCATCATACCGCCCCTTCTAGAGAAGATGGAGCGGGCGAATCCCGGGGTCGAGGTTAGGATCTTGGTGGCGACCGGGCTTCACGTGGAGGTGGCGGAGGAGGAGCTTAGGCGGATCCTCGGGAGGGAGGTCGTCGAAAACTACGAGGTGGTTAATCATAGGGCTTCCGACGAAGACCAGATAGCGAGGACCGGCGGGAGGACGAGGTTCGGAACCCCGATCCACGTGAATAGGCTGGTTCTCGAGAGCGAGGTGGTCATCGGAGCGGGTTTAATCGAGCCGCACTTCTTCGCCGGGTATAGCGGCGGCAGGAAGATACTTCTCCCGGGCGTCGCGGGGGAGGAGGCGATCTTCAACAATCACGGGTATAGGATGATCAAGGATCCGAGGGCTAGGGCGGGGATACTGGAGGGGAACCCGATTCACGAGGATATGCTCGAGTTCATGGCCCATGCCAAGCTGGACTTCATAGTCAACGTAACGATAGATAAGGAGAGGAGGGTTACCGGGATCTTCGCCGGAGATCCAGTTAGGGCTCATCTTAGGGGGGTTGAGTTCCTCGATCGGCATGTTAAGGTCCCGGCTAGGGGGGCGGCGGACGTAGTATTGACGACGAACGGCGGGTATCCCCTCGATCGAGATATCTATCAGGCCGTTAAGGGCATGGACGCGGCGTCTATGGTGGTGAGGGATGGGGGCGTGATAATAATAGCATCCGAGTGCAGGGACGGGCTGGGAGGCCACGAGGAGTTCCTGAAGCTCGTCGAGGGAGCCGGAAGCCCCGACGAGATTCTTAGGAGGATAAGGGAGAGGGAGCCGATCTACGATCAGTGGGAGGCCCAGATTCTAGCGAGGGTTCTGAGGAAGGCTAGGGTGATCCTCGTGAGCGACCGCGTATCCGAGAAGACGGCGCGAGGTCTATTGCTGGAGCATGCTCGAAGCATCGAGGAGGCTTTGGAGATCGCTTACGGAATCGTCGGGAGGGATTCTAGGATCGTCGCGATACCGGAGGGGCCCTACGTCATCCCCGTGCCCGGCTAGAGGAGCCGCCTTTCTCAGCCCAGCCGCTGAACCCGCTTCCCCCGTGGGCTCGGAATAATCCTCAGCTTCGCGTTCGGGAACTCCCGCCTAAACTCCTCACCCTCCTGAAGCCAGTCTAGGAAGGTTGCTAGGGCGGCTACCTCGCTATGCGGTTGATTCGTCACGGCTATGTTATAGTCGGCGATCGAGTATAGTTCTCCTGGAACCTTCTTCCCACCCACGACTATGAGCAGGTCTTTCCCAGATCTCCAGAGAGATCTCACCTCATCTATTATATCCGGGAGATTTATCCCATACATGGTTAAGTGGATTATCTTTCCACCTCTCTCCCTCCAATTCCTCAAAACTTTCCTCCAATCCCCGACATAATTCACCTTAAACTCTCCACCCCAGCTCTCTACAACCCTTCTTACGCTATCGAGGAGCCCCTCATCCC
>JAPDJZ010000049.1 GCA_029258815.1 archaeon | reverse complement strand
CCGCGGTCGCCTTCTCAAGCTCGGCCTCCGCCCCCCTCTCGGCCTCGGCCGCGGCCTCTTCCGAAACCTCCTCCACAACCTCATCAACGGGCTCTACCACGGGCTCGGCTTCCTCGAGGTCCGAGTCCCGGATTATGACGCGCTTAGGCATTTCAGATTCACCTGAAATCTGATCGCTTTTAAGTTTATTCGTCTAACCGCTTGATTTAAGAAGTCTAACTTCTCATATCCCGGGAGAGGTTGAGGGGCTTAAAAATCCTCGATTTCGGAGAAGATTTGAGATCCGCGGAGGAGTGCGGCTGCGGCTTCAGGCACGAGCGGACTCTTAAAAACATCCTTATTGGGCCTATTGGAGAGGCTTTAGAAGTATTGGAGGATCTGGGGCTCAAGCCCCCGTTCGCCGTCTTCTACGACCCCCTCACCCGCAATATCGCTGGCAGGCTGGTTGAGGAGAAGCTTGGGGCCAGGGGCGTTCTCATCGAGTCCCCAACCTTTCGAGAGGCGGAAGAAAAACTTGGGGAAGCCGGGGGGGCTAAGACTATTCTGGGGGTCGGCGGCGGAACGGTGATAGACGCCGCGAAATACGCGGCTTACAGGCTGAGATCCGACTTCATCGCGGTACCCACGGCCCCTTCCCACGACGGGATGGTCTCGCCGATAGTCTCCCTCTTCCTAGAGGGTAGGAGAAAGTCTATACTCGCCAGATCTCCGCGAGCGGCAATAATAGACCTCTCGATTCTCCGATCAGCCCCCGGGGATCTAATAGCGTCGGGTTACGGCGACATCTTGGCCAAGATAGTCTCGATAAAGGATTGGCAGCTCGGGAGGGATGAGCTGGGCGAGCCCTACTGCGAGACCGCCGAGAAGCTCATCCTAGGATCGCTCAACGAGCTTATAGACTGCCTAGTTGATAAGAGATCTCCCCTCGGATGCCTCGAGCCCCTCGTTAGAGCCCTCGTGAACTCCGGCGCGGCGATGATGCTCGTCGAATCCTCCAGACCCGCCTCGGGAAGCGAGCATCTGATAAGCCACTACCTCGACATGGCCCTCGGGAGGAGGCTTCGCCACGGAATCCAGTGCGCCCTCGGAACCCTAGCCATGGCGGCCTACCATAAGCTGAAGAATCCTAACTGGTGGAGGGGTGGGAGATACGATCCCGAAGCCATTAGAAGCTATGTCTCGATGGCCGGAGCGCCGAGCGATCTCAGGGAGGCCGGGATTCCGATCGAGGTTATGAGGAGAGCCATAGCCCGCGCGTGGAGGATTAGGCCGAAGCGATACACCATCCTTCACAAGTTTAAGCCGGATGAGGAGGATGCCGCGGAGATCCTGAAGCACGCCAAGCTGGTCTAAAAATTCTTAATAGCTGAAGGGTCTTCGAATCCCCAAGATGCTTAGGGTCGGGGTTATAGGAGCCGGTCAGATAGGATCCGCCATCGCGAAGGCTCTCGCCGCTTCCGGGAAGTATAGGGTGATAGCGTCGAGGAGGAGGATCGAGAGGATAAGGCATCTGGAGGATCTCGGGGTCGAGGTAACGAGGGATAACAGGCTGGTCGCGGAGTCGTCCAGCGTAGTCTTCCTAGCGGTTAAGCCGTATAAGGTCTCCGAGGTTCTGGGCGAGGTCTCCGACCTCCTCGAGGATAAGATCCTGATCTCGGTCGCGGCCGCGGTCCCGATCTCGAAGATAGAGTCGCTGGCCCCGAGGGCCAAGGTGATAAGGGCCATGCCGAACGTGGGCCTCATGGTCAAGGCCAGCTTCACGGCGTACTGCAGGGGGTCGAACGTGAATGAGGAGGACGTGAAGGCGGTTCAAGAAATCTTGGGAGAGCTCGGGGAGTATATGGAGGTCGAGGAGGAGCTCATGGACGCGATAACGGCTCTGAGCGGAAGCGGGCCGGCGTACGTAGCCCTCCTGATCGAGGCCATGGCGTACGCGGGCTTGAAGGTCGGGCTTCCCAGGGATCTAGCCTATAGATCCTCGGCATACACGGTCTACGGGACGGCTAAGCTCTTCCTAGAGGAGGAGCTCCACCCGTCGACTATAAAGGAAATGGTGCTGACTCCGGGCGGGACCACGATCGAAGGGATCTTCTACCTCGAGGAGGGCGGCGTGAGGACCGCCGTCATGAAGGCGGTGGAGGCGGCAACCAAGAGGGCTAAGGAGATAGCCGAGAGGCTGAACGACCTCCTCCGCTAAGCTCTCCACCAATCGAAGAGGATGTAGGAGACTCTATCCTTACCGGCTTCCGGAACGGCTATCGTGAAGTACTTCCTGACCGTCGTGGCGAGCCTTCCAGACCTAACTATATCCAAGGCGGAAAGCTTCTCCTGCGGAAGCTTAACCTGAACGATAAACGGGGCGTGCTCCAGTCCGGGGCCGATCCTGTAGACCGCGAAGTCGCTTCCGAACTTTATCCCCGGCGTTACTATGAATCCCCTATCCCTAAGATCCTTGTAGACGAGATATCTCTCCCTAAAGTTCTCGTAATGCTTCTCGGCTCGCTTCACGAGCTCGTCTAGGCTCAGCTTTCTATCGCCCTCGCACACCTCGAGGATGTTCTTCTCCATTAGATAGACGGCCTCGATTATGTCCAAGATTAGCGGCGCGTTGAAGTCTAGGGATCGGGGCTTCGATATGCCGAGCGGCTTCCCATAGTATCCGAGCCTATACAGCTCTCTGCCGCTCTCCACGTCCCAGACGATTATGTTCTCCTGAATCAGCTCCGCCCTTATCATTTCCCCGATCCTACGCTATCGCCACGGCTAGGGCTCTTAATATGTCCGAGACCCTCTCAGCGCGATCCGATATGTCCTCGATCATCTCCGCGACCTCCCTGCATAGGAGGAGCTGGCCTATCTGAAGATTGCTCTTGAGAATGTCTAGGTCTAGGGCTCTGTAGATCTCGTCGGCCTTCTTCTCGTTATCCTCCGTCTCCTTTATCTTCTCCATTAAGCTTGAAGAATTTAGGGTCGTGGCGAGAAGCGCTTCCCTCATGGAGATGAGGGTCGAGAGGACTGCGTTCCCAAGCTCCATGAAGTTCCTCCGGACATCTTTCCCGAGCTTCGTCTTCATCCTACTCAGGTTGAGGAGCCTGAAGGCCGCCCCCTCGGTTATGTCCGCGATCCTATCTATCTCGGACGTAAGCCTTATGAAGTTCTCCCTAGACGTTAGGAGAGCCCCAACGTTCGATATCTCCTTCTCGATAAGCCTATTCATCTCCTTAGCGCGTTCATCGTTTTTCAAAATCTTCTCGTAGAGCTCCTCCAGCTTCTTGGGCTTCTCCCCATTTAGAAAGTTCTCGAGCATGTCTAGAAGGCTTCTATAGCCGTCCAACACCACCCTGATCTGATCTTGGATGAGGTTAAGGACGTTTATTCGGAAGTCTTCCTCCCTATCCCGCGGAAGGCTCATAATCCTACCTATCTCTCCGCCGACTGCCTATAAAGCATTTTTCTCGAAGGCTAGGGATACGCCAGATACCCTCTAATGAAGCCCGCCACCTCATCTAGATCTATTCTCAGCTGATGGGCCGTGTCCCTGAACCTCACGGTTACGCTATCGTCTTCAAGGCTTTGGTGATCCACCGTTACGCATACCGGGACCCCGACCTCATCATACCTCACGTATCTCCTGCCTATGCTCCCGGACTCGTCGTAGACGGCGTCGAACTCGAGCTTAAGCGCGTCATATATCTCCCGGGCCTTCGAGGTTAGGGGCTCCTTCGAGATTAGCGGGAGAACGGCGACGTCTATCGGGGCTAGATAGGGTGGAAGCTTTAGAACCGTTTTCCCGTTGCTCGTCGCTAGGGAGCTTTCTAGGATGCAGTAAATGCTCCTATCAACCCCCATGGACAGCTCGAAGACGTGGGGCAGAACCCTCTCAGACCCGTCGAGAACCTCCATCTCGTGGCCGCTCGCCTTCTGGTGTCCCCCTAGATCGTGGTCTCCCCGGTTATTGCACGCCACAAGCTCTATCCAGCCCAAGCTCGTCTCAACCTCCAAATCCCATGCCTCAACCGCGTAGAACGCCTTCTCATCCGGGTCCAGCTCCCTAAGCCTAATTCTATTCCTAGGGATTCCGGCCTTCTCGTAGAACTGCTGGATCAAGGCGAGATAATACGCTATCAGCTTGCTCGATACGAGCCCCCTATCCAAAGCCTCTCTACACGAGACCTCCAGGGGCTTATCCTCGCCGACGGGTTGAAGCCTTAGAGCGTAGTCCATTACCGCCTCGGCTTTAGGGAATTCGTTAGCCCTATTCGGGTTGAAGAAAACCTCTATCTCGGCTTGATAGAACTCCCTCATCCTGAGAAGCCCCTGCCTAGGCGAGATCTCGTTCCTAAAGCTCTTCCCGAACTGGGCTATGGCTAGAGGCAGCTTTCCCCTCATCGTCTTGTAGATCCGCATGAAGTCCACGAAGATGTTTTGGCAGGTCTCAGGCCTGAGATAGGCGTCGGATCCGGCCGCTCCAACCCCAACCCTGAACATCATATTGAAGTGCGCGAAGTCCGCTAGCTTCGCCCCGCAGCTCGGGCACCTAATCCCCCGCTCCTTCACGATCCTCCTCATCTCGCCGAGGTCGAGCCTCTCGGGAACGTGGATCCCGGTCTTCTCCTCGATAAGCTTGTCAACTCTGTAAATCGCCTTGCATCGGCTGCACCTCGCGATCGGGTCGACGAAGCTCTCGAGGTGGCCCGAGGCCTTGAATACGCTCTTGGAGAGTATCTGGGCTCCGTCGATCTCGAGCATCCCATCGCGCTTAACGAGCTCCCTCCTCCAGAGCTCGATGAACTTCCTCCTGAGCGCCACCCCGAGCGGGCCGTAATCCCAGAAGCCCGCCGGAGCGTCTCCGTAGATCTCGGACGCCGGCATGAAGAAGCCCCTCTCGAGGGCGAGCCTGATGACGTCGTCGAACCTCCTGCTAACGGCTTCCCCGGCCTCGGATTCCATGGAGCCGGCCCCCGCTCCTCTCCCCCTCCAGCTAACTTCCCGTTATTATGGCTTTACAGTTCGGGCATATACCGTTAACGCTTACCCAAGTCTCGATGCATCCCCGATGGAAGACGGCGTCGCAATTACTGCACCTAACCCCGTCCCCTTGGGTTATCGGCTCGAAGCATAGGCTGCATATGCCCTCCTCGAGATCTTGGATCGGGACCAGCCTAGCGGTGGTCCTCCGGCTTGGAGGGGTTGGGGGAGCCGGGGCTCCTTCTCCGGGGATCATGGGAGTTATTGGAGCCGGGGTGGGCGGCAGAGCCTCCTCGGCGACCGGGGTTAGAAACGCTAAGGCCCCTACGCCGAGCTGGATGACCCCCGTGAAGACCGCTGCGAAGAATCCTATCTCTAGGCGGGGGTAGCTTACGAGGGCTGAGAGCTTGAAGACGTAGGAGTATATGGGCGAGAGTATCGAGAGTATTCCGCCGATTACTATCATCCCCCCGAGGGCGAGCTTCATAGATCTAAGCCTCCTGACGAAGTGCATGAGCACGACCCCTACCCCTGCGAGGAGCCCGCCCGCCAGGGAGAGGAGCCTAGCCTCGGGTATAACCCAGCCCTCGATCGGGATCTCGGATCCGTCGATAACCTGGACGTACCAGTTTAGGAGAAGGGCGAGTACGTGTATCGCTCCTATAGCCGCGGCTCCCGAGCCTATCTTGTATAGCCTCGATATTACGTCTTCTCTACTTACGAGCAACTTCTCGCAACTCCCCTAGGACGATGGGTTCACGGCACCTTATAAACGGCTCGACCGGGCTGCCGGTATCCTCGGAGGACGTTCTTTCGTGGCCATGGGGGGACATCCTTTTATAGCCGAAGCCGGCTAATGGTTTTTTGGAGATGGCTCCATTCGGAGGTAAGAAGGTCGAGGAGATTGAGAGCAAGCTCGAGGAGAGGCTTAACGGCCTCGAGGGGGAGCTCTCGTCTAAGATTCAGGGATTATCCGAGGATCTTAGGAGGATCGAGATCAGGGTGGCTGAGCTCTCCTCCATGCTTCAGGAGCTCTCCTCGCGGCCGGAGCTGGTGAAGGCCGGGGTTTCCCAGCTTCTCGAGAAGGCTGAGAAGGTCGCCGAGGAGCTCGATCAGGTGAAGTTCTACGAGAATACGCTTCTATCGATTCAGGATGGGCTGAAGGACGTTATCGGGGCTTTGAGTAAGGAGCGGGAGGCCGTGAAGCAGGAGGTGGAGAAGCTTCTGAAGCAGAGGAGTAAGCTGGAGGTTTTGAGGGAGGAGCTGAGGAAGTGGCGGGATGAGCTCGATCAGAAGGAGAGGAACCTAGCTTTCAGGGAGGCGGAGCTCAGAGCCCTCGAGGAGAAGAAGCTCGATCTGGAGCGGAAGATCTCGGATCTCGAAGAAAGGTATCTGAAGGGGATTGAGGAGGCGCGGAATAAGCTCGAGGAGATGGTTAAGGGCATGCTCAGAGACTTCAAGATTAGGGAGATACGCTTAGAGAGGCTTATCAGAAGGGAGAATGAGCTCAGAGAATCGGTTGCGAAGCTTAGGGAGAGGGAGGAGGAGGCGGAGGAGCTTGAGCGGAAGCTCCTTCAGCTTAGAAGCGAGATAAACACCCTGACAGAGCGCAAGCGTAAGCTCGAGGCCGAGGTTAAGGATCTGGAGGAGAAGAGGGAGAACCTGGAGAAGGTTATAGCCGATATGAGGAGAGCCGTTCTCAGCCCTTAGCTAGAAGCTCCTCGAGCTTCTGAACCCTCTCCATAAGCTCGCTGAAGGCGTCGGTCAGGGTTGAGAGTTTATCGTTAATCTCTTCTAGTTCTAGGTCCAGCTTCTTCTCGAGCCTCTTAAAAGACTCCTCGACCAAGGCCACTCGCTCCTCCAAGCCCTCGAGCCCCGGCGTCTCCCGCTTCTCAAGCGCGCTCAATTTCTCCTCAAGTTCAGCTGTAATCTCGTCTAAAAGCTTAACTGCCTTAAGCATTCCGAGGGCGAAGTCGTAGGTGGGGATGCGGCCCTTCGGGGTCTCGAGATACCGAGGTTTAACGACGACCTTCTCGCCCTTCTCGCTCAAGCCTCCCCGCCCCCAGCCTCCTCAGAAGCGGATAAAGGTCTCCGGCATATGGGGCATTCTCTCCGGCTCTCGATCCAAGGCTCGACGCATCTGAGGTGCATCACGTTGCCGCAGTAGGGGCATTCGAAGGTGGGGACTCCCTCGTAGATCTCGGCCGAGCATACGGGGCATATAGGATTCCCCTTCTTGAATCTAAGATCCCATTCTCCGGCTTTCTCCTCCTCCTCGACGATAACCCTTCCCGTCAAGCTTCCGAATCCTCCACTACTATCCTAAGCGGCAGGGGCATAAATCTTCTGCTGGTATTGACGTATATCAGGTCTCCGCTCCTAAAACCGACCTCGGAAACCTTCTCGGCGTCGGCGAGCCTCCACCTCCGATAGAGAATCTCCGGATCGGGTATGCTAAACCTCTCAGCTATCCTCCTCTTCAGATCTATAATCGTCTCGTTAGGCTTCACGGGGAAGCTCACGGCCTTCTCCCTGACGAGGTCCCCGCAAACGAAGCATTCGGGATTCCTCTCAAGCTCCGTAATCGTGAACCTTCCGGAAAGCCCGTCGTATACCAGTAGCCCCGAGACCGGCTCCCCCAGCCCACCCTCGTGGAGAATCTTGACTATCTCGGTCGAGGCGACCCCGGCTATCAGGGCGGCGACGCTCTGGAGGGCGGGCATCTTCGGCTTAAGCTTCTCCCGAATCCCCCTGACGGCCTTCCTAGCCTCGTCGTCGAGCTTTCTTAGAACATCCTCCTGAGCGTATTTCAGGTCGTAGACGGTTTTTATGTTCTGCTCGAAGAGCTTTCTAGCGATCTCAACGCTTAGCTCGACGCCGCTCTCCATGAGGTCGTTCACGAGATCCTCGGGCTTCCTCCTCCTAAGGGTGCACTCGGCCAGCTGAACCTCCTTCGGTATCAGCTCCTCTCCATGGCATTCCAGGCAGGCCGTCTTCCCGGGGATAACCACCTGGAGGTTGGCGTAGAACCCCTCCATGGCCACGTCCACGAGGGGCTTATCAAGCTCGACCGAGAGCGAGTTAACCCACCTTCTCACGGGCCAGTTATCCAGGCACGAGGCTATGGCGCTGACCTTTTCGAAGACCGCCTCGTCGAGGTTTCTTACGTCGTCAAAGTATGATTCCACCTCGATCCATGGATTCATTTTCTTTAGCTTCTCCGCTGCTACGACGGCCTTGGACTTGCCGAGGTCGCTGTCGGTGAAGAGCATCTGACGGCTTAGGTTAGAGAGCTCTATCACGTCGTTATCGATTAGTATGAGCTTCCCAACCCCCATCAGGGCGAGGTTCTTCGAGAGCTCGCATCCGGTAGCCCCGACCCCCACGACCGCGACCGACGACCTCGTTAGCTTCTCCTGATCCCAACCCTCTATCCTAAGCTGCCTCTCATAAAAAACCGAGCGAGTCCAAGTATTCTACGGGCCTCTTTCCATACCTCTGGGAGATCTCCTTCACTTCTTTTTCGGTTTCAGCTAGATGGATGTGCACACCCACGCCATAACGTCTAGCGAGTTCTT
>JAPDJZ010000153.1 GCA_029258815.1 archaeon | reverse complement strand
TTGCAGCTCCCCATCGATTCGACGACCTCGCTCCAGTCCTGCATTATCGCGACGATCCGCCCCTTCCCCTCGACGTCGAACCTGTGAACCCTCTCGTGTATTCCCAGGTCGGTTACCCTCTCACCCTGCTCGATCCTGAGAACGAACCCGTATAGGTGGCACGCCCCCCTATTCGACGTAGCGTACTGCAGCCCCATGCCCTTGAAGGCTCTGGGATCGTGCATGGGTATCTCAAGCCCCTTCGAATGCATTGCGAACGCCTCGGATCCCTCGACGTTCTTAGACGCCTCCCTAACGCCCTTAGCTAGAAGCTCGCCTATCCCCCTCCTCTCGGCCATTAGCTCGAGCAGCTTCTCGACGACCCTGTGATCCCCCCACTTGGGCCTGAGCCCCTCCAGCTTCTCCTCGCCGATCAGCCCCCTCTCATAGGATTCGATCAGCCAGGCTATCGTAACCCCGGCGGAGATTACGTCTATCCCGAGCTTATTGCATAGCTGATGAAGCTTAGCAACCTTAGCCGGGTCGCTTATCATTAGAAGGGATCCGAGCGCTCCCAGGCTTTCGTATTCGACGGCCCTGCCGACGACCCTCTCCCCATCAACCTCGCACTCCACGTACCTCCAGCATCCGATCGGGCAGTTGAAGCAGGCTCTATGGCCCTTAACGATCTTCTTCGCGACGGCATCCGCCTCTAGGCTCTTCACCCCATCCCAGACCCCGAGGCTGAAGTTCTTTATCGGCAGGTCCCCGTAGCCGTAGAGCGGCGCCACCTCGGCCGTCGTCCCGTAGGTCGCGTAGAGCTGGGTAGTCGGGAAAGACATTATCGAGGGGATTATCCTCCTCAGGTATTCCCGGAGCCTAGCGGGATCAGCGACCTCAACCCTCCCGGACCCCTTAACCGCTATAGCCTTAAGGTTCTTGGAACCCATGACCGCGCCCATGCCCGTCCTCCCGGCGACCCTTGGGCCATCGGGCCTAGCGTCAAAGATTATCCCGGCCAGGTTCACGAGCCTCTCCCCCGCGGGGCCTATCACGGCGGTTCTAACCCCGCCGCCTAGGCTCTTCTTAAGCTCCACATCCGCTTCGTAGGCGTCTAGGCCCCAGAGCCCGCCCGCGTCCCCCAGCTCTATCTCCTCGTCGTGGATGTAGATGTAGGTCGGCTTCTCAGCCCTGCCGACCACCACCACCCCGTCATAGCCCGCTTTCTTCAGCTCCACGCCCCAGAAGCCCCCGGCGTGAGCCTCGCCCCAGCCCCGGGTTAGCGGAGACTTCGCGGCGACGGTCATCCTAGCGCTCGTTATCATCATGGTTCCAGTCAGCGCCCCGGTCATGAAGACCAGAGCGTTCTCGGGCGAGAGCGGGTCGGCTCTCGGATCAACTAGGTCGAAGACGAGCCTAGCGGCGAGGCCGGTTCCCCCGATGAAGCTCAGCAGATCGTCCTCGGGAATCTCCCTCGCCTCGATCTTCCCGTTGCCGAGATCCACGTAGGCTACCTTACCCCGATAGCACTTCATGGGCTTAAAGCCCCCAATACTTCTTCGCGACCTCGATCTCCTCCGGCGGGATCTCGGTGGGCTCCTTACCAAGGGTGTAGCACACGAACTCTATGGTCGCTATCGCCTCGAGGAGCTCGACTATCGCCTCCGCTTCAAGGATGTTCGTCCCTAACCCCAGAACTCCGTGGTTCTTCAGGATTATGGCCCTAGCCCCCCTCGAAGCGGCATCCGCGACGGCCTCCGCCAGATACTTCGTTCCCGGAAACTTGAACTCAACCTCCTCTATCCTCCTAAGCAGTAGGACGGCCTCGTCGGTTATCGTCGTCTTGAGCTTCTTTCCCGCCAAGCTCAGCCCCAAGACCATCGGGTTGTGGGCGTGGACGAGGGCGCTGACATCCGGCCTCACCTTGTAAACCGCGGCGTGCATAGGCCACTCGATCGAAGGCTTAAGCAGCCCCTCGACTATCTCCCCATCTAGGTTGAGCTTCACGAGGTCGTCGGGCTTCAAGGCGCCCTTAAACACCTGGCTCGGGGTGATCCAGAACTCGCTCGCGCCCGGGATCCTCGCGCTGATATTGCCTCCCAGAGCCGTGATAAGCGATCTCTCGTAAAGGGTCTTCGAAACCCTGATTATCTCCTGCTTGAGCTCGTCCTCCGAGAAAAGCTCGAACTCGCTCATGATCTCGCTACTAAAAACGATGAGCAGCTTAAAAATATACCCGGGGTTTCTTGAGAAAATCCTTTAGTGCTACTAATGCGGGGCTTGTTTTAATGAGCGTTCCTTCCGAGGTCGCCATAGTATATGACTGCGGATCGACGAACCTCAGGGTTCTCGCCATAAGCCCGTCCGGGGAGGTCGTGGCCCAGAGGAAGGAATCGAACTCGACCAAGCCTCAGCCGGGCGGAAGGCCGGAGTGGCGCATCTGGGATCTGGACGAGATCTGGAATAAGCTCTGCAAGCTAACGAGAGGAATTCTATCGGACATCAAGGGCAGGTATCGGCCGCTGGGAGTAATCGCCACGACTTGGGGAGCGGACGGCGTCTTCGTCGACGGAAGGGGTAATCCCACCTATCCCGCGATCTCGTGGCAGGATCCGAGAACCGGGGAGGTTATGGCTAAGGTCCGCGATCTGGTGGATCCCTGGGAGGTTTTCAAGATAACCGGATACCAGCTCCTGCCCTTTAACACGATCTTCAAGTGGATTTGGATTAGGGAGAACGCCCCCGAGGCGATAAGGAGGGCTAAGGCGTTTCTCATGATCCCCAACTACATCTCCTATAGGCTGACCGGAGAGTTTCACATCGAGCCCACGGACGCCTCGACCACCATGGCGATAGATCAGGTGAAGAGGGACTGGTCCGAGAAGATGCTATCGATAGCCGGGCTCGATGAGTCGATATTCCCCGAGTGGCGTGAGCCGGGAGACTACGCCGGGTTCGTAACCGAGGAGGCGAGCAGGCAGACGGGTCTGAGGAAGGGGTTGCCGGTGATAGTTGGAGGCCACGACACCCAGTTCGCGATCCTCGCGGCGGGAGCCGAGCGGGATGAAGCCGTCCTCTCGAGCGGAACTTGGGAGATACTCTCCTTTAGATCGGAAAGATACGTAGTGAGTAGGAAGGCCTACGAGCACGGGGTGTTAATAGAGCTCGACGTGGAGAGGGGCAGGTGGAATCCGCAGTTCCTAATGCCGGCGTCGCTGGTCCTAGAATGGCTCGGGAGGCTCGCCTACAGGGATGTCCAGAGGAGATACGAGCTGATGGTGGAGGAGGCCTCGCGGATACCGGCGGGCTCGAACGACGTGCTATTCCTCCCAAGCTTCTTCCCCGGCTCGGGGCCGACCGGCAGATACGGGGTTCCGGGCGTAATCCTAGGGCTAACCCTCTCAGCAACGAGGGCCCACCTCTATAGAGCGGCGTTGGAGGGCCTCTCCTATCAGCTCAGACTCGCCCTCGAGCTCCTTGAGAAGTCCTTCGACCTCCGCTTCTCGGGCATCAGGGTCGTCGGAGGAGGATCGAGAAACGAGCTATGGAACGGTATTAGGGCGAGCGTAACGGGTAGGAGGATCCTAGTGAGCAGGTTCGTGGAGGCGACGGCTCTGGGGGCGTCGCTCGCGGCCTTTAAGGCCGTCGGCCTGTTCAAGACCTTCGACGAGGCCGTGAAAAGCCTAGACTACCGCTTGAGGGCGTTCGAGCCCGATGAGGAGGAGATGAGGAGCTATCAGAAGGCTTATGAAAGATACCTAGAAGCCTACGAATTGGTCTCGAAGCTCTATCGATGAGCCGCGCGGGGTGATGTATAAATTGATAGTCTTCTCATTCACTCGGACGGGGGAGGCTCGCCCCCGCTAAGCTGGTGAAATCGCGATGGAGGGTTTTAGGATAGTAGTTCTGATCAAGCAGGTTCCCGATATAGAGAAGGTTAGGTTCGACGTTGAGACTGGGAGGGTTGACAGAAGCTCGGCTCCGGCCGAGACGAATCCATTCGACCTCAACGCGCTCGAAGCAGCCCTCCAGATCAAGGAGAGATGCGGCGGAACGGTAACGGTCATAAGCATGGGGCCGAGGCAAGCGGAGTCATCACTTAAGGACGCGATAGCCCGGGGAGCCGATAGGGCCATACTCCTAACGGATCCGAGGCTCGCCGGAGCCGATACTATAGCGACTGCGCGGGCATTAGCGGCGGCGATCAAGAAGCTCGGGGGCTTCGACCTGATCCTATGCGGGGAGAAGACCGTGGACGGCGATACGGGGCAGGTCGGCCCGGAGGTCGCTGAGCTTCTCGGAATCCCCCACGCGGCCTACGTCTGCGAGCTTAGAGAGATCTCGAGGGATAGGGTGGTCGTGGTCTCGGACATGGGGGACAAGTACCTCTACGAACTCGAGCTTCCAGCCCTCCTAACCGTAACCCGGGAGCTTAACACCCCGAGGCTGCCGACCCTAAAAGATCTCCTCAGAGCTAAGAGGGCGGGGATAGAGGTCTGGACCGCCGACGACCTCTCGGAGCACGTCCCGGCGAATATGCTGGGTTATCAGGGATCCAGAACGAGGGTCGTCAAGGTCGTTATACCGAGCGCCGAGCATAGGAAGGGGATTATCTACAGGGGCGAGGACGCCGTCGAGAAGATAGCGGAGATCCTGCTGAGCGAGGTGGCGGCGATATGAGCGGGAAGGGAATTCTGGTCTACGCGGAGACCCGCGAATCCGAGATCCATCCGATATCCTTCGAGCTGCTCGGAAAGGCCAGAGAGATCGCCGAGAAGCTCGGCCTGGAGGTCTGGAGCGTGATCCTGGGCAGCGGGATATCGGATAAGGCTTCCCAGCTAATCCACTACGGAGCTGACAGGGTTTACGCCTACGACGACGAGCGGCTAAGGGATCTGAACGTCGTAGCGTACAAGAGCGTCTTGGTCGACTTCGTGAAGGAGACGAAGCCCGAGATATTCCTGATAGGCGCGACGCCTTGGGGTAGGAGCTTGGCGCCCAGAATAGCCGCCGCCCTCGATACCGGTTTAACGGCGGACTGCATCGACCTTCAGGTGAGCGAGGACGGTAAGCTTATCCAGATTAGGCCGGCTTTCACCGGGAACATCCTCGCGCACATCGAGACCACGAGCAAGCCGATAATGACGACGATAAGATACAGGGTCATGAAGATGCCTGAACCCGATCCCAGCAGGAGGGGCGAGGTGATAGTCAGGAGGCCGGAGAGGGTCGAGGCCGATGGGGTGAAGTTCCTCGGCAAGGTCTCCGAGCGCGGGGTGAACCTCGCGGACGCGGAGATAATAGTCGCCGGCGGGAAGGGGTTGAAGAAGAAGGAGGACCTGAGGATTCTCGAGGAGCTCGCAGGTCTCCTCGGCGGGGTCGTAGGGGTGAGCAGGCCCCTCGTCGAGGAAGGCTGGATCTCGAAGGATCATCAGGTGGGCTTCAGCGGGAACACGGTTAAGCCGAGAATCTACATAGCCTGCGGGATCTCCGGATCGCCCCAGCACCTCGCGGGGATGAGGGACTCGGGGATAATAATAGCCGTTAATACGGATCCCTCGGCCCCGATCTTCAGGCACGCGGATTACGGGGTGGTGGCGGATCTATACGAATTTATACCGAGGTTGATAAGCTTCCTCAAGGAGGTTAAAGGTCATGGAAAAGGAGTTGTTAAGGGAGCTTGAATCCCTCGTAGGCTCGGAGTGGGTCGTATCGGCTAAAGAAGCGATCGAAGGATACCTCTACGACGAGACCCCGCCGCCGCTTAGACCGAAAGCGAGCGAAAACGTCGTGGTCGTTAAGCCCAGGAACGCGGAGGAAGTCTCTAAGATACTGATCCTAGCGAATAAGCGTAGGATCCCGATCTTCCCGAGGGGAGGGGGCACGGGCCTCGCCGGGGCATGCATCCCGACCATGAGCGGCATAGTTCTCTCGCTCGAGCGGATGAACAGCATAACGGTAGACTCGGAGAACCTTATGGCCGAAGCGGAGGCCGGAGCAACCCTAAAAGACCTAATCGAGGCCGCGGATAAGGCCGGCCTATCGTTTCCCCTCCACCCCGGCGATGAAGGCGCTCAAATCGGGGGGTTAATCGCATGCAACGCCGGCGGGGCTAGAGCCGTAAAGACGGGGATAATGAGGAACTGCGTTAAAGGTTTGGAAGTTGTTCTCCCGACCGGCGAGATCCTCAGGCTCGGCGGGAAGATATTGAAGAACAACGTGGGCTACGACCTAATGCACCTCCTAATCGGGAGCGAGGGAACCCTAGCAATAATAACCAAGGCATGGATAAAGCTTCAACCCAGAGACGCGGCCTCGGCGACGATAGTAATCCCATTTGAAAAGAGAGAACAAGCGCTTGGAATGGTTCCGAAGATCTTCCAAGAGGGTATCATACCGCTCGCGGTCGAATACGTGGAGAGGAACTTGGTCGAGAAGGTTGGGAAGAGCCTAGGTCTAAAGTGGCCCTGCACCTCCGCGGAATACCAGCTAATGATAATCCTATCCGAGCCGTCGGAGGACGCGCTCCTAGGGGTATTGGAGAAGCTTCTGGGTCTCTGCGAGAAATCGGGCGCGCTCGAGCCGATCGTGGCCGAAACTAGGAAGGAGCAGGACGAGATACTGAAGATCAGGAGCGAGATCTACTCCACCCTAAAGCCGGATATGGTCGACATACTCGACACGACGGTTCCGCCCGCCAGAATGATAGAACTGATAAGGATCGTAAACGAGCTGGAGAAGAAGCATGGAGTTTACATGCCAGTCTACGGACACGCTGGAGACGGAAACCTCCACGTGCATCTAATGAAGTGGGATGGGTGGACCGACGAGAGATATGACGAGCTTAGGAGGATGATCTACGAGAAGACGTTGGAGCTGGGTGGGACGATAACCGGGGAACATGGCATAGGCTATCTAAGGAAGAAATACATGGAGGAGGTTTTGGAGGGGAAGGCTATCGAATTAATGAAGGCGATAAAGAGGATCTTCGATCCCAATAACATCCTGAACCCGGATAAGGTTCTACCCTAGCGCTTTCCCCCGATGAGCTCGTCGAAATAGGCTAACGCCCTCTCGACGTAGCTTCTTTCGATCCTCCCGAGCGGAGTCTCCACCTCGTAGATCCTCTCCGGAATCCTCAGGCTCCCAGCCGAGAAGCCCTCCCCCCGCTTAATCCTCTGCTTCGCGAAGTAGATCTCCCTGCCGACTCTCTTAAGCTCCTCCTCGGACATCCCGTAGCCCAGCGCCTCCAGCGCAGAGGCCACGAGATCAGGCTTATAGATCCCCCTAGCGAAGAAGCATAGAACGAGCGAGGATAGGATCTGCCTCCAAGACTCCTCCTCGACGATCCTCTTAACAGCCTCTTCCGGGGATGGGAGGGAGCCGCCCGACGAGAATATCTTCTGATCCATCGAATACGCCCCGGCGTCTAGGTGCGAGTGCCGAGAGCCTATCGCTAGGGAGATGAAGTATAGCGGCCCGGTTACGTATCCGGCCGGCTCAACCCTATCGAAGGCTAGTGCGAACTCCTCTCCGCCGTATTTCTTGGCCGCTTCCTCGACGCCTAGGGCGATGGTCTTATAGAACTCGTTGGGTTGCTGAACGATATACTGGATCGCCTTGAGATACGCTCTCCAATCTCCCCAATCTAGATCTAGAAGCGTATCCGACTTCTTTACCACCCCCCGCTTCTGAGCCTCGGTGGCCCACGCGAGGATAACGCCGGTCGAGATGGCGTCGAGCCCCCAATCCTCAACGGCTTTTAGAAGCTTGAGTAGGCCGAGCCTATCGCTTACGCCGAGATTCGTTCCGAGGGCGTAGATCGGCTCGTAGTCATAGGATATGAACTCGGTCTTATACATGAACGGCTCCTCCTCGTATTCCTCCCTTATCGCGGCTAGGTGGATGCAGGCTACCGGGCAGCCGGAGCAGGCCACCCTCCGAGCCAGAACTGTCTCGACGAGCCTCTCGCCGCTAATCTCATCCGCCTTCTCGAACCTCCCGGAGCTGAAGTTCCGCGTAGGTAAGGCTCCGATAGCGTTGAGGGCCGCGACGTTCTCGGCGGTTCCGAGGTCGTGATACTTCCTAGTCCCCGGCCCCCGCGTAAGCTCGTAGATCCTCCGATGCAGCTCCCTATACCGCTTGACGCTGGGAATCCTAAAGCTTCTCCCGGCCACGGCGACAAGCCCCTTAAGCTTCTTGGAGCCGAAGACCGCCCCGAGCCCCATCCTCCCGAAGTGCCTAAACGTCTCGACCATGACCATCGCGTACCTAACGCGCTTCTCGCCGGCGCCGCCGATCCTCAGAATGCTCCTAACCCCAGCCCCGCCCGTAACCTCCCTAAGTATCCTCCCCACGGTCTCGGCGCTCGTAACGCCCCAAAGCGCCCCCGCATCCCTAAACCTAACCCTACCCGGCTCGATTATCAGGTAGACAGGCCGCCTGCTAACGCCCCGGATAACTATGGCGCCGTAGCCTGCGAACCTCATCGCGAGCGCGGATCTTCCGCCAGCATGAGATTCCGCGAGGAACCCGTTTAAGGGGGACTTGAAGACCGCGACCGTTTTGGAGGCCATGGGGAATATCCCCGTAAGCGGTCCGACGGCGAAGATTATCGCATTCTCCGAGCCCAGCGGGTCGGCCTTCCTCGGAACCTCCTCCTCGTAAAGCTTTACCGCGACCCCGATCCCGCCAAGCCATCTTCCGAAGAGATCTTCCCTATCCTCGACCCAATACCTCTTCCTAGACAGATCTACGTAGAGGACGTTCGAGAGCGTGCGCGCCCACTCCGCCATCCT
>JAPDJZ010000116.1 GCA_029258815.1 archaeon | reverse complement strand
TGACCCTATCCTCGAATACGTCGGGTTTATACTTCATCTCGGCGGCCGCGAAGGTGTTCAGCGGATCATCGGGGTTCGGGTTGTTGAGCAAGTTTCTCAAAGCCTCGACGACCGTGAATAGGTGGAGGGATGGGGTCCAGTCATTTTTAAAGATGGATTCGCAGATCCTAGCCGGAACCTCGTCCGTGAAGTTCGGATGCCAGATCCTAGTCCACCAAATTACGTCGGGCGGGGTGTAGGGGAATGCTCTGGGAATCGTTATCTCGACCTTGAAGAACCCGCCCTCGTATAGCCCCTCCCCGATTATGACCCCGCGGTAGTGGGTTAGCATGTTGTTGACTATGTCGAAGGTGGGCTCGTTCTCCCGCATAAGCTTATACTCTAGGGCAAGTCTCCTATTCCAAAGCGGCTCGGGAAGCTCGCCGGTCAACCCGCATCTGCTAATTAAAAGCTAGGTAATTAACCTTGAGAAGGGGGTGTTCCCGCTTTATCCGCCGACGGTCCTGGTGATGAGAATGAGCTTGTCTCCGTCCTGAGCGCCTATGGATTCCAGGGTCTCGGTGTCCTTTAGCGCCCTCCCCCTGAAGGTTAGCCTAGTGGTATCCGGGGGGAGCTTTTTCATCGCGCAGACCTTGGCTCTAATCGCTCCTATGGTCGTATTCGGCGAGACCTCGAGCTCTATCGGGCTGCCGCCACCGATCGCGGGGACTATCCTGATTTTCATGGCTTCAACCTCCCAGCTCGGAATCTAGGAGAATGGCACCGTATATAAGGGTGTCGGGCGCTAGGCGGCCTCAAGCATTCCCAGGGTATTCCGGGCATAAAGATGCCTCGCCCCGATGGCCAAAATCACCCGGCTCGACCCGGATGGTTAAAGTATTAAGTCGCCCTTCCGAACATCCTACCCAAGACGATGGAGTATGAGGGCTAGGATCTACCCGCTTGCTCTCGGGAAGATAATCAAACACGCCTTAGAGGATCTCGAGATGGAGGTCGCCGGCCTCCTAATAGGAAAATACCTCAAGAAGAGCGATATACTGGAGATCTGGGACGCGATTACCGGGGATCAGAAGGCCACCCCCGGCTTCGTCTACCTCGAGGAGGACACGATAGCCGCGGCGGCCGAGTGGGTTCTCAGGAATAGGCCAGGCCTCTATATAGTCGGCTGGTATCACTCTCACCCCGGCTTCAGCATATTCCTCTCAGCGATAGACATCGAGACCCAGAAGCTATATCAGAGGATGTTCCCGAAGGCGGTGGCGCTAGTCGTGGACCCCATGAGGTACGCGGAGACCCGGAGGCTCCAAGACCTGAAATTCAGCGTCTTCAGGATCGATAAGAAGGGGAAGGTGGTTAGGGTAGCCGTTACGATAGGAATTCAGAGGCGCAAGCTTCTGGAAAGCACCCTCCGAGGGGTCGAGACCATGGATCTGAGATATATCGGCGGGCGGAGGGCCCCGCGCCGAGAAGGCGTATTTGAGCCCGGGAGCTACGGCGTTGATAGGCTGGCGGATTCGCTAAGCTCGATTCTCAAGAAGTTCAGGGATAGGGTCGGTCAGCAGAGCCGGGAATAGAAGGTTTTAAATATGGAGCGCTGGGAGAATTTTTAGAGAGATGCCAGATTCGAAGGGCTTTAGGTTCAAGTCCCGAAGACTGCTGACGAAGCCTACCGGCTCTAGGCAGGGGCCTAATCCCGAGATACAGCTTCAGGAGTTTCGGCCGGGCGATAGGGTCGCGATCAAGATAGACCCCTCGGTTCACAAGGGCGCTCCCCATCGGAGGTATCATGGGAAGATCGGCGAGATAATCGGCAAGCGCGGGAGGGCTTACCTCGTAGGGGTTAGGGTCGGGGATAAGCTAAAGATCCTGACAATACTCCCCGATCATCTAGCTAGGTGGAGTGCGTGATCGGGCATGGTTAGGAAGGTTATCTCCCGATCCCCCCTATCGCTTCCCGAGGTCGAGAAGCTTCTCAGCGAGAGCGAGATACAGCTTACAAGCCTCCAGCAGAGGGTGCTGGACTACGTTAGGAAGCATTCCAAGCTCCCGGCGGACGAGGCCGAGGAGCTCATCAGGGAGCTTATGGAGAAGTTCGAGCTTACGAGGGAGGAGGCGGTTCAGGTCGCCGACATCTGCCCAACCCACGTCGAGGAGCTTAGAGCTATACTAAGCGGCTACAAGAGGCTCGTCCCCTTCCTCCTATTCTCAGAGGAGAAGCTCCAAGCGATAATCGAGTTGGTCAAGGAGCATCTCAAGGAGAAGGGCGGGGAATAGATAGGGCAACGCCCCCCGGGGATGTGAGAGGTTTTTGGTGAGACAGAAGAAATACGAGGATTTTGCATACGTTCTCGACGTATTCCCAGCTTCTCAGCTTAGGGCGAGAGCCCCGAACATAGTCGTTCATAGAGGGGAGTTCATAGCCCAGCTTCTCGGGGAAGACTTCTTCACGTTGCTCGAGGCGGCGGTTCCAAAGGATCATAAGCCCGTCGTGGGGAGCAGGATTTACATAGGCAGGGACGTTCCTAGAAGCGTTCTCAGGATACTGAGGAGGGTGAACTACGAGGATCTAACTCCCGCCGCGAGGGCGAGCCTCGAGAGCGCCGTCAGGAGGATAGTTGAGGAGAATGAGAAGCGGTTCGTGGAATTCTTCAACAAGTCCACGCCCATAACCCCGCGGATGCACGCCCTAGAGCTCATCCCCGGCGTGGGGAAGAAGATAGCTATGCGGATAATCTCGGAGCGGGAGGCAAAGCCGTTCGAAAGCTATGAGGATTTGAGGAAGCGGGGAGGGATCCAAGACCCGAAGCGGGCTCTCGTCCAGAGGATTCTAAGCGAGCTTAGCAACCCGGAGGAGAAGTATAGGCTCTTCGTGAGGGCGCCGATCTTCAAAACGTCTCCGGCATGAACCCCTCCAAGAGAATTAGGATTTTAGGCCAGCACTTCCTCTCCAAGCCCGAGATCTTGGATAAGATGGTGGAATGCGCCGAGCTATCTAAATCCGACGTCGTTTTGGAGGTCGGCGCGGGGAGGGGCGAGCTAACCCGGAGGCTGGCGGAGAGAGCTGGCCTCGTGATAGCAGTCGAGATAGATCCGAGGCTTCTAGGCGATCTGAGGAAGATCGGGGAAGCTTATCCTAACGTGAAGGTTGTCGCCGGGGACATCCTCCGGGTTAAGCCCAGAGGCTTCAATAAGGTCGTCTCGAACCCGCCATACGGGATCTCGCTAAGGTTGATGGAGTGGCTCATAGATTCGAGGCCGGAGCTGATGGTTCTGACCCTTCAGAGGGAGTTCGCGTCGAAGCTCATGGCCGAGCCGGGATCCCGCAGATACCTCTACATCTCCGCCCTCTCAAGCTTATCCTACGACTCCCGGATCATCGAGCTGATTCCGAGGCGCTTCTTTAACCCGCCCCCAAAAGTCGATTCGGCGCTCGTCGTGATGAAGCTCAGCGAGGATGCCCCCCAGCTAAAGAGTTCGTGGAAGATGATTCTGAAAACCCTGTTCACTCGGAGGAGGCAGAAGCTTAGAAGGGTTCTAAGGGATCTCCTAGGAGAGGTGAAGGCTGAAGGGGAGCTGGATCTCCTAGACGAGAGCATTCTCTCCCGGAGGATCTACGAGCTAAAGCCCTCAGATCTCCTGAAGGTCGCTAGGTTTCTGGAGCCGCGCCTTCAAGGCATAAGCTAATTAGGTGGAAGACCGCAGACCCGGGGGGATGAAGGCGAAGAACTGGAGGGCTCCGGAGAGGCCGTATACTAGGGCGGATTATATTGCTGGCGCCCCCCAGCCTAGGATAGCGAAGTATACTCACGGGAAGTATTCGGATGACTACGAGTATGAGCTTCTCCTAGTCGCGAAGGAGGATATGCAGATCAGGGATGCGGCCTTAGAAGCGGCTAGAATCGCTTTAACGAAGAGGCTTTCATCGGCTCTCGGGAGCGATGGCTTCTACGCGGAGCTTAAAGCGCATCCACACCACGTCCTCAGGGAGAATAAGATGATCTTCGGAGCTCACGCCGATAGGCTTCAGGAGGGCATGAGGCGAGCTTTCGGGAAGCCCGTCGGAAGGGCCGCGAGGGTCTCGAGCGGATCCCCGGTCTTCAGGGTCTTGGTGAACGAGAACGGCCTTCAAGCCGCTAAAGAAGCCCTAGACCTAGCGTCGAAGAAGCTTCCAAAAAGCTATCGGATAATCATTAGGCGGCTTCAGCCGAAGGCGGCCTGATGAAGCTGAGAATCTTCTCGGACGGGTGCTCTCGAGGTAATCCGGGGCCAGCCGGGATAGGCTACATGATCTACGGCGAGGATGGAAAAGTTCTGCGCGAGGTCTCGAAGCCCGTGGGCATCAGAACGGGCAACGAGGCGGAGTACATCGCCTTGATCGAAGCTCTTAGGGAGGCCGCGAGGCTCGGCGCCGACGAGGTCGAGTGCTACTCGGATAGTGAGCTCCTAGTCCGACAGCTGAGAGGAGAATACGCGGTTAGAAGCCCGAGGCTTAGGGCGCGCTACCGGGAGCTGATCTCCTTGATTAAGAGGTTTAGGTCATTCAGGATCACGCATGTGGGGAGGGAGGCGAATCGGCGCGCGGACGAGCTCGCGGGAAGGGCTGCAGGCCGCTCATCTCCTCTTTAGATCTAGGGTCGCGATCCGCTCGAGAACCAGTATTAGGACCGCCTCGGCCCTATCCGTGGCCTGGACGGCTTCAACCTCCTCCTCGCTTATGCCGTAGAACTTCATAGCCCTCCTAAGCCTCTCATCCCTTCTAAGCTCCTCCTCGCTCATAGCCGAGCCCCCGATAATCCTCTCGGCAGCTCTAGAGCATTCCAAGGCTCTCTCCCTATTCTCGGCGGCCACGCAGTATCCCACCTCCCTCGTCCCGGGCTTTACCGCGAGCCTCTCCAACACCCTGCCTATCTGGGTATCCGCCGCAAGCCTGAGGAGAAGCTCCAGCTCGAATTTCCTCGATATATTGGTCCCGGCTCTAAACGCTAGATATGCCGCGGCCGCGGCCGCGTGAATCTGCCTAACCGATACGACGCATCCGGCGTCAAACACCTGAACAATAGATCTTCCGACGGCCTTTCTCAAGCTTTCTAGAAGGCGTTGAGGATCTCTTAAAGCCTCGGGCCTCGGCCCTCTTAAAACCGACGCCGAAACCCATCTATCCCCGATCCTTAGAACGATCAAGGGCTTAGCCTCCGTGGATAACGGGTATCAAGACTATCTCCCTAGCCCCCTCGAGCCTAACCCTGTCAGCCGGGCCTAGGCATGAAAGCTCAACCCCGTCGACCAGTATGAGCAGGTCGGGCGCGACCCCGCCGTCAGCGAGAACCCTATTCCGAAGCCTCGCGGGAAGCCTCCTTAATAGGTCTAGCAGGCTCTCGCCGCGGCGAATCTCCACCTCCAGCCTCTCCACGCCTCCGCAAGCTTCTTGAAGAACGCCCAAAAGCCTGATCGTGATCCTAAGCTCCCCAGCTCCCTCAGAGAGGTGCATGCTCCTCATCGAGCTCCGAGCAGGTCATCTTCATCATCGGGCGATAAAAACCTCGCCGCCGAGCTATTTATCCTAAGCCCTCCTCCCCTTAAAAAGAGGGTATATAAGCTTTACTTTGCCTCGGCAACGGCTTCCTCTTCGGCCTTCTCAAGCTCCCGCTTCACGAGCCTAGTTATATAGCCGGCGACCTGATTCCTAAGCTTCTTCGAGATCTGCCCGGTTAGAACCTCCCCCACGAGCATCTTATTAAGCTCGAAGTCGGCGGAGACCCTATCCGGGAACTTCTCCATTATCTCCCTCGCCAAGACCTTTACCTTCCTAGTCTTCACGCGGCCCATGTCCTCAGCTTAAATGTAGGAAGACCTCTCCGAAAATAAAAGGTTTCATGAAAAGGCTTTAATGATCCCTCCCCGGCGCCCGGTAAGGCTTTTTACCCACAATTTTTATATGCAAAACTTGTCTCTAAAGATGGCGCGGAGGCTGGGAAGATGCTTAGGGCGAGGAGCCATCTCAGGAAGAGGGTTCACGTTAGCGGGAACGAGTACTACTACATTCACATCCCCTCAAAGCTCGCCCACGATAGCCAGTTCCCCTTCAGCGAGGGGGATGAGCTGCTTATCTCGGTGGACGTAAACTCATCGAAGATGGTGATCCAGAAGTTGAATAGCGGGGGTGGGAGGAGGAGGCGGAGAAGGCTCTAGAGGCCCTAGACCAGCCTAACGTGCTTGGCGCGAACTCTCCTCGAAATCGCCCCGCAGATATCCTCGACGCTCCCCGACACCCTGAAGAGGTGGCCCCGACACGAGCAGTCCGAGGATCCGAACCCGCCGACGACCTCCTCCGAGATCTCCTGCAGGTGGCCGGCTATAACGCACTCGTACTCCCTCCCGAGTTCATATGCGCACACCGCAACAACCTTAACGACCCGGCTCAACGTCAGGTAGTCTATATGCCATCTAAGCTTCTTCTCCCTAGAGAGATGTCTCCGAACCCTCTTCTCGAGATTGTTCTGGGCGGATCCGACGTAAACGTATAGCCCCTTTCTGAAGCCCACCACCCCGAGGCTTCCAACTCGAATCCTAGAATCTCGTCCAATCCTCAGAAAGAGCAGGTACACGCCCCTCACGAAGAACTCCGAGCCTCGGCCGGATTTATCTCTAGAGCCTCGGTATGCTTATATCCAGATTAAGCCAGCTCTATCTTGGTGGGCTTGCTGAAATGGCCTCGGGGGCGCCGGCTAGGCTCTACGAAAAACTTGACGGGAAGACCGTTATGTGTAAAGCCTGCCCCCGATACTGCAGGCTTAAACCGGGTCAAACGGGCTTCTGCGGGGTTAGGGGCAACGTGGACGGCGTCCTATACCTCTACGTTTACGGGAAGATAATAGCGGCTCACGTCGATCCGATAGAGAAGAAGCCCGTTATGCATTTCTCTCCGGGCGCGAGGGTCTTCTCGATAGCGACCACCGGCTGCAACTGGGCTTGCCAATACTGCCAGAACTACGATATCAGCCAGAGGCGGAGGGTTGAGGGCGCCGACGTAACCCCGGAACTCGTCGTGAAGATGGCTAGGCAGTATCGGAGCGACGGCATAGCGTACACCTACAACGAGCCGACGATATTCATGGAGTTCGCCCACGACGTCGGGGTCATAGCGCGGAGGGAGGGGATGATAAACGTATTCGTTACGAACGGTTACTGGACTCCGGAATCCGTAAACGAGGCTAAGGACTTCCTAGACGCGGCGACCGTGGACTTTAAGGGGAACGGGGATCCTGACTTCCTGAGGAGTTTCGCGAGCGTCCCGAGCCCCGACCCGATCTACGAAACCCTCCTCGAGCTAAGGGACAGGACGCGAGTCCATATAGAGATAACCGATTTAGTCGTTCCGAGAATCGGGGATGATCTTGAGCAGGCGAGAAGGCTTGTGAGATGGATTTACGATAACCTCGGCCCCGACGTCCCGATACACTTTCTCAGGTTTCATCCGGATTATAAGCTCCTCGACATACCTCCGACCCCGATAAAGACCTTGGAGAAGCATTACGAGGTCGCGAAGAGCGAGGGCATGAGATACGTTTACCTCGGAAACGTCCCCGGCCACCCCTACGAGAATACGATCTGCCCGGAGTGCGGGAAGGTCGTCGTCGAGCGATACGGCTTCGACATACTTTCATGGAATCTAGACGAGAAGAATAGGTGTAAGTTCTGCGGATACCCGATAGCGATCTACGGGAAACCCGCTAAGGGACTGCTATCCAGCAGGCTCTTCTAAACCAAGGGTAAGGTTTTAATCGATTGAGAACGAGCTTCCTCCCGGAGTGATGATAGCCCGCATCGGCTGACCTTCAGATGATGATGGGATCGACCGGCTGACGCGGTAATGCTTTAATCCTCCTCGAACCCTAGGAATCATCGCGTCATGGAAGATCTGCTCAAGCTCGCGATGAGGGAAGCTGAGAGGCTTGGAGCCGAATACGCTGAGGCTCGATATCAGCGGGACGTATCCGAGACAGTGATCCTGAAGAACGGCGTTCCGGAGATCTCCGCCAGATCCGTGGACGAGGGAATCTCTATTAGGGTTCTCGTTGATGGCGGCTTAGGATTCGCCTCAACCTGCGAGCTGAATAGCTCGGCGGCTCGGTCGATAGCCAGGTCGGCCGTCTCCGTGGCTAAGGCCTCCGCGAAGCTCATCAAGAACAAGATCAGGCTCGGCGAGGGGAAGATCTCGAAGGCGCGGGTCGAGGTAAAGCCTAGGATAAGGTTCGACGCGGTCGATCTAGATTCGAAGATAGAGTTTCTCAAGGAGGTTGATAAGGCGGCCGTTGAAGCTGGGGAGAGGCTTGGGGTGAAGGTCTCCTCGAGGCTGCTGGAGCTTAGGAGATGGGATATGGAGAAGATACTCCTCACGAGCGACGGCGCCGACATCAGGCTCAGGATCCCGAGGACCATGTTCGAGTATTTTCTAACCGTAAGCTCCCCCGGGAAGGGGGTTATCCAGAGGTTCGAGCACCTCGGCGAGTCCCGAGGCTGGGAGGCGGTGGAGGCTTGGAGACCTCTCGATAGGATTTCAAGAGAGGTTTCGGCGATCTCGAAGACTCTTCTAGAGGGGGTTGAGCCTCCAAAGGAGGCCGTTGACCTCGTCTTAAGCCCGGAGCTAGTCGGGATAATATGTCATGAGGCCGCGGGCCATCCATCCGAAGCCGATAGGGTTCTCGGAAGGGAGGCCGCTCAGGGCGGGGAGAGCTATATCGAGCCGAAGCTTCTGGGAACGAGGATAGGCTCAGAGTGCGTAACGATAGTCGACGACTCGACGATACCCGGATCCTTCGGATACCAGCCATACGACGACGAGGGGGTCGAGGGCAGGGAGAGGAGGCTAATCGACTCGGGGATTATTAACGAGCTCCTCCATAACCGCGAGACCGCGGCGATCTTCGGGGTCGAGAGTAATGGTGCGGCGAGGGCCGCCGGCTACGACTACGAGCCGATCATAAGGATGTCGAATACCTACATGAAGCCCGGAGACCACGGCTTCGAGGAGCTGATAGAAGACGTTAGAGACGGAGTCTACGTGAGAAGCAATCAGGAGTGGAATATCGACGATAGGAGGTGGAATCAGAGATACCTGGGCGTCGAGGCGTATA